>JAITLD010000056.1 GCA_031278055.1 Rickettsiales bacterium
AGTTTTTTGTCAAAAAAAATGCTACCCAGTTTTGTTCCATACACTTTTTTACAAAACCCGTCAGGGTTTTGTCATTCCCGCGTAGGCGGGAATAGGGTCTATTTTATTGAAACATGGAAACTGACAAGAGAGTTCAGAGTTATGAGTTCAGAATTGCAGTGCCTAATTGATTAATAATTTAACTCATAACTATCAAGCCCTATTCCCGCCTGCGCGGGAATGACAAAAAACTCTGAACTCTCTATTTGTTCCACAATCTTTCTTCATTATGCGTTTTTTCAATTCTGCCGTCGGAATAAATTTTGAGGCCGCCGTCAATGATCTTATATTGACACATTGGCAAGTTTAACGGAAGATACGAGATTATAAAATCATAATCGCAAAACCTGTCCAAATTATTTATCAATGGGATGAATCTCTGCACAGAAACCGCCGACCAGTTTTCCGTTTTGTATTCGCAGATTCCTTTTTTACAATCGGCTTTCAATCTATTCGCGCGCGGGATGATAAAAGGATGATTTGCCGAATAGCCGACATTGAAATAAGTTTTTCCGGCCCGCGTGAATCCGACCACCTCATTATCCGCCGTTGCGCGCAAAACCGGAACAGGCCGGATAAGCCAATATAAAAATGCGGCTATGAAAATGATAATCGATTTTTTCCTCTTTTTCAAAATCACCGCAAACATTCCCGCAAAAATCAAAAATAAACAAAAAGGCGGAATATCGGAAACCCCGAACGCAGCAAATGGCAGATTCGAAATCCAATCGGAAAAAACAATCACAATATCATAGAGATAATCCGAAACATGAAACGGCCACGTCCAGCCAATTATCGACGTCAACATTCCTATCATCACAATCGGCATAATCATGATTGAAAATATCGGCAACAATATCAAATTTCCCAGCAATCCATAAACCGGAAAATTACCAAAATGATAAACGACAAAAGGAAATGTCCAAATTGTCGCGATAGCCGACGATATTGCCAGAACATAAAAAAATTTTCCGATTCCATTTCCTTTTATTTTACGATTCTCGAAAAAATGCAGCAACCCGAATATTGCGGCGAATGATAATTGAAATCCCGACGATACCAGCCAAAACGGCCGAATGAGAATCATTAACGCAAATACCAGCGCGGCGTTCCGAACTGTCAAAACCCTTCGATTCAGCAAAGCTGCCAGAAAACCGACCGACGCCATTATGAATGACCGAATTGTCGCGACGGCCATACCCGACAGAAATAGATAAAACGCAAGGCCGAGCGCGGTTATCGGCAACGCCAGATTTTTCGCCGGAAAACGCCGCGTCAATCTTGGAGATAATCTAACAAAAAAATAAAAAATAAGAAACAGCCACCCGCCGACCAATGTCAGATGATATCCTGAAATCGAGAAAATGTGTGCGATTCCCGCCGCCTTGATTTTATCATAGTCTGCGCGCGGAATCGCATTTTTATATCCGAGCGCCAAGGAATCGGCCAGTTTATTATTCGCTTTTTCATGCAGCCAGTCCCTGAAAGTCTGTCGACCAGCCCCCCCGCATTCGCCCGAGGTCGCCGAACCGTTTCCCGACAAGCCGTTAAAGAAACTCCATCTTCTATAATCGAAACGGCTGAACGCGTCTGCCGCGGTCGGCGAATAAATATTCGCGCGCGCTATAAAGTCAGAGCCAATCGCGCAATCAAACGGAATAGAAATCTGAAATAACAAATCGTCCGCCGTTCTGACAAAAACGCGTTTTCTGTCGGCCGAATGTTCGATATCCATAACAAAACCCGCGACATCGGAATTTAACCTGCTATGAGCCAGCAGTTTCGTATCAACCCAACCCGCGCGCAACACCGCATAAAAAAAACCGAAAATAAAAAGAAAAATTATCCGTCTATATTTTACAAAGCACGCCAAACATAAACAGCAAATCAATATGGGAAACCGAACAATCGGTTCGAACGGCAAGACAAAATACAGAGCGATTCCCGCCGCAAAGGAAAACACGCATGAAAACAAAAAACTATCTTTCATTTGGCTATGGGTTTGCCGGCGCTTTTGGCGATTATTTTTGCGGCATTTTTGCCCCATTCAATGACATTCTTGCCGACCGTGGTCACGACGCGCTCTATATTATCGCCGGTGCTGCCGTCGATTTTCTCGGCTATGGATTCCATCAATTTATCCGTCAGATTCATCAGATACGCGACCAGGCACCCTATTATCAAAATGCTCATGAAATCGCCTTCGACCGACGGACTTACGCCGGCAAGCAACACTATGCAAATCGCGGAAACTATCGACAAAAGAATGAAATAAATTATTACATTGACGAACTTTTTGAATTGTTTGTCCAAATTCGCGTCTTTAACGAATCCGACCAATTGATTGAATATCGGCGCGAATATTCCGTCATATTTCATATCCTTTTCCTTAAAGCATTCGCAAACGAAAGTAAACGGCAGGAACAAAATGACAAAGAATAAATCAACGACAATGCCAAGCGCCGCCAACGCAAACTTCCAAATATTATAAATGAACAATAAAACGAAAACCACTCCCATTATAAATATCAATCCGTTCTGACCCAGCCCCTGCTTCATCCATTCAAATCCGGTCGCGACGGTCGTATAGAGAAATCCCGCCAGCCGCGTCGGCAGACACAACAAATCGGCCGCGTATTCGCCGCCGATAAGAAGACTGTTTTCATCGGCCATCCAAGAATGAATCGCGGCGCAAGTGTCCGGCAGATTTGTCCCGATAATTCGTGCCGTTCCATTCAGAATCAAATCCGACATTCCGGAGCCGAGCGAAATTAGCGGCGCCATCAGCCACATAAATAATTCAGCCGGATCATTGTTCAGAATCCACAACCAGATAACGATAACGACGCATTTTTTGACAATTCGCAAAGCCAGGCCCCAATAATCGCTGTCGGATTTCATCATCTGCCATGATTCCATCATAATCCAAAATGCAAACAAAGCGGCAACCAGCATGTTCAAAAACGGTATGAATGCGGCATAGAGGGCGCGCGCGACATCCGATAACGCGGATATGAAAAACCGCCCGACTTTCGCCTCAATCGGAATAAAATCTGAAATCAATTGTCCGCGCGGATCAAAATTCTGCCGCAATGAGGCGCCGAAATTTCCGATATCGACCGACAGTCCGTCGGTCATCTTGCCGTAGTTTCCGGAGTCGGCGGAAAAATAGTCCGCCATCGCCGCGAACGGCGAAAACAGCAGAAATAAAATCACAAACAACTTTC
>JAITLD010000088.1 GCA_031278055.1 Rickettsiales bacterium
GCGCAGATTTGCGAAAACTTCCATCGCCCTGCTCTGCAACCCGCTGTCCGCTTCCTGGCATTTCTTATATTCTTTTTCGCATGCCGCGATCGCGTTGTCACCGCCGGATTTCGACCAACATTTCTCGTATGACTTTGCAAAATCTTTGCATTTTGTCGGGGCGCCATTACGCGCTATGCACCTAGTATATTCATCATTCCCGCAGATATCGCGTATGCAGGCATTGTATGTCTTGCCGCAGTTGATGGTTTCGTTGAATCCCGCCAATTCATAATTTTGTTTTCTGTCCGCATTTATTTCAACCGACAGCGCGGCAAATTCTTCGCCAGTGCATTTCGTATCGCGCCGACAGGAATTGATTTTCGAACCCCAATCGGTATCCGAATCGTTATAGCATTTCGAAAAATCAGTATCCCCGCATTTTCCGGCCATGCAGTCGCGCAAGTTCTTGTCGCACTGGACCGCCGTATCTTCACCTATCTTCGCCTGCGCGGATTTCGTCCCCTGCTGTCCGTTGTCACTGGCAACGCCCATGCCCATTTTTTCCCGCTGCTCGCGTATCATTTTTTGCAACGGGGTTTCATCGCCCGCGCTCATCGTCAAACCAAACTTCTCCGCAAAATCAGATGATTTGTTTTCAACTTCAAGCTGTGGTTCGACCGGATCAGGATCAGGCCCCGGATCAGGGTCGTTGGAAATTTCATCCGCCGCAACCTTGACCTCGGCCGACGCGGCCGGGGTCGCAGCCGTGGCCGCAGCCGGCGCCTTGACCGCGCCCCGCACGCCGCTTCTCGCGGGACTCGCGCCGCGAGTGGCCGAAAATGTTTGCGGCATGGCCAGCAAATAGAAAACAGCAAACAGCATAACGAATATCGCTTTGCCGATTATCATCTGTCTTTCAACGTTTATCTTCTGCCTTACCATTTTCCATTCGCTCATTTTAATTTATTGCACGCGATGTCCACAAATTTGCACAAGCTTGCCGCCCAGATCTTTTCCTCGGGATCCGAACATAATCCGTTTTCATCCAGTCCCATCGGGAAATTTCCGCACATTTCCAAAATACAACCATCCTTGCCGCCATCCGTGCACAGTCGGTTCGCCGATTCAAATTTCTCCTTGCGTTCCATCTGCCGCAAAGCAACCAAATCGGAAAGTCGGCTTTCTTTCTTGGCGACCATATCATCACGCGTCTTTCTCATTTTATCGCGCAATACCGTCGCAAAATCGCCGCAACCAGACGCATCGGACATACAAATCGAAAAGTTGCGATTAAATTCCGAATCCTCTTCGCAATTAAGCATATTCACGCCACACTTGCTGACATCAAGCAGACATACGCTGAGCTCGCCGCTACATTGATCGGATGTCTTTTTTTCAGATGCCTTTTTCATAGTCGCCGCGTAATCCGACTCGCCCAACGCGATTTTGCAAGACGCGTCGATAAGCTTGTCATAATTTTCAGTCGCGTCGTCCGTCGTGCAATCTTTCAGTTTTTTTATGCATTCTGATGTCGCCCATTGATACCGCTCTCCGGGATCCTCCGGCGCTTTTTTCAAATCTTTATCCGATATTGTGTTTTTCGATGATTTTCCAACAGACAATGTCTGCATTTGCGGCGCATCACCCAGCGCGTATTTTTCCTTTGCCGGTTTTTTTGCCGCGGATGTTCCGCACATATAGCAACGTGACCCGCCATCGAGAGAATCATAGCATGCCGAATCCAAACACGCTTGCAGGTCGGATACCTTGCATTTCGCGGCAAAAGACCGCGCAAACGACGCCAGCGCCAGCGCAACAAATACAGCGACAAATCTTATTTTTCCGAAAGACATCTCTCTGCGTGGAATTATATCACAAAAGCGGTCGGCGATAAAGTTATTTCCGCAACCCAACTCAATTGAAAAATGGGCTTTCGCCCATTTTTCATTCCCTTGCCTCCGGATATTTTCCGTCGACTAGATTCTGCTTGACAATATGATGTTTTATTTTCTGCGTGGAAGTCATCGGCAGTTCTTCTGCCGTCATAGCGAAATGCGACACCCATTTGTATGACGCAATCTTTTTATTTTTCACCGCAATTCCCTGGGCAAGTTTTTCAAGCGTCATGTCATCGTCGACTTGAAACACGCCGAATGCCGTGGTTTTCCCGCGAACGATATGTTCGAACACCGCGACATTCTTCACACCCGGGATTTCAAGATACAACGCCTCCAATTCATCCGGATAGACATTTTTTCCAGAATCCAGAACAATAACCTGCTTGCCGCGACCGGCAAAATGAAGCTCGCCATTCTTGTCCATGGTGACTAGATCGCCGGTATTGAAAAATCCGCGATCGTCAAACACTTCCTTGTTGGCGGCATCATTATTCAGATATCCGTCGAACACCTGATGTCCGCGTAGCCATAAAACCCCGACGCCATCGTCATTCTTGTTTCGGATTTCGCATTCGTTGTTGGTGATCGGCCCGCCGAATGCAAACGGCTCGCGGTTTTTTCCGGGTTTTGAAATACATATCGGACCCACCGTCTCGGTCAGACCGTATCCCTGAATGTATGTCAGTCCAAGCCGCGTATAAAATGTCTCGACCTCCGGCTTTGTCGCGGCGCCACCGGCGATCAAAAGACACGCGCGGCCGCCAAAAACATCAATCACCGGCTTTTGCACTTTTCTGACCAGAAATCCAAGCCCGAGCGCTTTCAACAATTTCTGATGTTTCAATATGAACATCGCTTTCCCATACACGCCCTTTTCTTTCATACCGTCGATGATTTTATTGCGGAAAACCTCCCACAGCCGCGGCACCGCCGGTATAATCTGCGGCTGGTATTTCTTAAAGTCGTCCAAAATCGCCGTCGGATTGATTGTCGGTTGAAGAAGCATATTCGCGTTATAGAACAAAACCGCTAGGATACAGACAGCAAAGCCGTAGACATGGTAAAGCGGCAGAAATCCATACAGGGTGTCGCCCTGATGAAACCAATAATGCATGTCATAAAGAGAATTCGCACATTCAATCAGATTGAAATGCGTCAACGGCACCGCCTTTGGCGTTCCGGTTGAACCCGATGTGAATGACAATGTCGCGATATCGGTCGATGACACGTCGGCCGGCTTCAAATCCGGATCGGCCGCATCATCTTTGGTCTCTATGTCGTAAAACTTAAATTTCGCTTCGTTGTAAAAAAACGATTTTTCCGCGCAGACAAGATTGCAATCGACAAATTTCGTAAATCCATCGTACTCAAACGGGGTCAGATTCGTGTCCAATAAAACCGCCCTGCCGCCAAGATACCATATCGCGAATAAAGTCAGCGGCCATTCCGGAATATTGTGCGCAAGAATTCCAACCGCGTCTCCTTTTTCGACGCCCTGCTTCGCAAGAGTCGTCGCGCGCCTTTTTACACTCGCGACAAACTGGGAATAAGTTACCCCCTCGCGCGTTAGAATCAGAAGATCGGGCGTTTCCGCGGCTTTCTTCTCTAAAAATTGATACATATTCATTATAAATTTCCTTTGCGTTTTATATTGGACAAAGATATTATAGAATAGGAAAATTAAAATAACAAACAAAAATTGACAAATTGCGATTAATGATTGACGATCGATGTCGTCCCGCAGGGGCCATGCGCATAATTTAATTATTAATTGTAAATTGTTAATCAGATTAAGGAATTTCGGATGAAAATTCTATCAATAAATATCAACTCTATCCGCGCGCATATCGAAAGTTTTATGGCCATTTTGGACGGCGGAGAATACGATGTCGTCTGCGTTCAGGAACTGAAAGTCGACGATGTGAATTTCCCGCACAATTTATTTGAAACATCGGGATATAACATAAAAGTTCACGGACAGAAATCGTATAACGGCGTCGCGATATTTTCCAAATATTCCATCGAGGATGTATCCCGTTATTTGCCGGATTATCCCGACCCGAGCGCGCGGTTTTTGGAATGCGTGATCAATGGCCGAATCCGTCTGATAAATGTGTATATGCCGAACGGCGAAAACATCGACTCGCCGAAATTCCCGTATAAAATAGAATGGATGACCAAATTTGGGGAATACATACACCGATACCGAACCGGCGAAGAAGCGGTTGTTATTTGCGGCGACTTTAATGTAGCGATAGAAGACGTTGATGTTTGGGATCCCCGCGGATATGAAGGCAGTTCGATATCCGCCCCACCCGCGCGGAAAATTATGAAGGAATGGTTGAATCCGCCGCCCGTCGACGGCAACGAAATTGGATGGCGCGACGAATGGCGATATTTTCATCCGAACGAAATCGGGTATACATGGTACGGCTACCGCGGACGGGACGCTGTTGGCAACGGACAAGGACTGCGACTGGATTACTTTTTGACAAATAAAAATGCTGGACATCTAGTAAAAAATTGCTATATTGATCTGAGGCCGCGCATGGCGGATAGACCGACGGATCATACCGGATTGGTTTTAGAGATATAAGTCGGGTCACGAGTTAGAAGTCAGAGATTTGGAATTAAAAGGCCAATGCCCTAGATTTTAATAATTAAAAAAAGGACTATAAAAATGGTAAACGGCGCGATTACGGCGATGATAACGCCAATGTTTGACGGCGGCAACATCGATTACAAAGGATTTATAAATCAACTTTATTATCAATTGAAAAATGATATTCGGGGGGTCGTCGTATTGGGGACGACAGGCGAGGCGCCGCAAATTGAAAAAAACGAACGGAAAAAATTGATAAAACTTGCCGTCAAAAAATTCAAAAGTCCTGACAAACGATTCGTGTTCGTTGGAACAACCTCGGAAAATTACAAAGAGACCATCGAAAATACAATTCAAGCCCGCGAGCTGAACGCGGACGCCGCCCTAGTTTCGGTGACGCCGTATATCAAGCCGCCGACATCGGGGCTGGTCAATTATTTTCTGAAAGTCGCGGACATCATGCCGACAATCGTATATGATATCCCGTCGCGCACGGGTCGGGCAATCCAACTTGACGAATTCCAGAAAATTGCGGAACATCCGAATATTGTCGGCGTCAAGGCGGCGTCGGGCGATATTGATCAGATTGCAAGTTTGATTCAAAATGTCGCCATGCCGTTGCGTCGCGACGGCAGAGATTTCTATGTTTGGTCCGGCGATGACGCAATGACTGTTCGGGTGTGCGAGGCCGGCGGAAATGGCGTGATTTCGGTTGTGTCGAATTTGTTACCAAGTTCTGTTCAAAGCATGGCCAGGGGCGATACCAAATGGGCCAATGCGGTTGCGGATAAATTGGCGCCGGCAATGAAGGCCGCGTTTACCGAAAATAATCCCGTAGCGATAAAGTATATGATGTGGTATGCGGGAATGATTGGTTCAAACGAAGTGCGTCCGACGCTGGGACAATTGTTGCCTGAAAGCAAGGCGTTTGTCGAATCTGTGGTTAAAAAATATTTCAAAAACGTCAGACAATAGAAATGTTGTTGGATTACATTCTATATAATGACAATCAATTTATGAAAGCATTGGTGTCAAAGCCATATCGCGCATCGGATCATCATAAATTCGATTGGCGGAAATTGATGGACGAACATGGCGTCAGCAGGGAAAAATTCTCGGGCGCCGGAGTGTTCAGGATTTTCCCGCCAAAGCTACTATCTGATTATACGTCGATGGATATCTATGATGATGTTGTTAAATTATTGATACGTCGTGCGATGAAATCGCAGAATCAAAACCAGAAATCAGGAAAGTAGTGCCGATTTCATATTATGATAGAAATCATCACATTTTCTACAGCTGTATATCCTCGCATTTTTCACCAGAGGTGCTGCTGGTGCAAGAGGATTTTGAACTGCCTCCGATACCGAAAAATCCGTTGCTTTTCGACGACGAGCAGGATGCAGTCACAGTTTCGGTGCAATAATGGCAGTTTCTGGACTCCCTGCTGAATATGGATCTGGTATGTCTGGTTGTGTTGCCACTTGCCTGCGTCCCGCTACTGCTATATCCGATACCGGTCAGCGAGATTCCTGCCTGTGTATCTTTGGTGCTAGCGCTCGCTCCGGCAGTCTTGCTTCCCGTATTGGCCTCAATCAGACGGTTCAAACTGACACCTCTGCCTATTTCGACCATGATGGAATACGGGGGCATCAGAGAAACATCCGCTTCTGCACTGCCGCCGCCGCCACCTTGCCCGCTGCCCATCTGATGGCATATAACCTGCGCAATGTCCGCGGATGCATCTTTGGTTGCCTTGGATAGCATATCATTATATTTCTTGTTATAATTATCCTGCGCTTGCCGCAAAGCCGCGCTGGCAATCATAACCTTTGTATTATTCAACAAGTACGGGAATCTCGCAGTTGTCCTATTATTTTTGTCATTCCTGCCATTAATTTGCGACAGATCGCGGCCTTCGACGCAATACTTTATCCTTTGATCTGATTCCACTATCTCCATTGTGCGGTTAACGGTGCCGGCAATATTGAGGAGCTCCATCTCTACTTTGTCTATAACAGCAGCCGCCAGCTCTTTATTCTCAATCCATTCATTCTTTTTACGGACGTTCCGTATATAATCTTTTACGCCGATGTCCCCAAACGGCAATATGTTCTTCTTCGGGCATCTGCCATTATCATCCAATCCATCACAGAGAACTCCATCGCCCATCTTGATCATACCAAAAGATAACATCCCGGTAATGCGATAAACATTACCGTTCTTTATCGAATCTAGACTTTGTGATCCTAAATTATTATCGGCTGCAAATCTGTTGCAATCCGTAGTGCTACCGCAGACCTCGTTCAATTTTTCATCTATCAGATTCTGGCAGTTTTCAAGCAAATTGTTGTCCATATTTAAATAGAAACCCATCAGTATATTATCAACGTCGGACATTTTGAAATTCTTTCTGCTCTGCTTGCAAACGACAAGCTTGTCAACAGGGCACATTTCATGTATGTACTTATAATCCATTCCTATGCATTGCGAAAAATCTTCCCCACACCGGTCTTCGGATGTAAAGCATTCTCTGATCTCGTCGGTACAAGCGTCTATACGCATAGCGGCAAGTTTCGATACTACATAATCCCAGATCTGCGGCTCCATCCTCTCGCATGGATCAATCTCCATTTTGCAGAACGAACGCGCCATTTCGGGCCGCGACAGACATGAATCCATCGTCTCGGTTCCCTTTCCGGCGATATCGTCCTTGCACGCCTTTTGTATGCAGTCGGAAATATCCGTCAAACATGACTGCCTTTTTCCAGATTCCAGTTTCGATTCCGCGATTTTTAGCTCTGGCGCGACATCGCGCAGAAAATCCGTCCATACCGCATCGCGGTTCGCCAGGCATTTGTCCAGGACTTTCTCGCAGACGTTCCTTTTGCTCGATAGCATTTCAAGAGTGGAATCCGTGATTTCGAATTTATCAACATGCGAAACCCTGGTTCCGCGCGTCGAACCGGCGGCATTATTCTGCATATTCTCGGACGCGATCGAACTAGCACAGCGCCCCCAATCATTACCGCACGCATCCTCGGTCTTCATACACCTTTTGAATTCGACCATGCAGGTTCCGCGATCATACTCGTTATCGCGGTCAAAGACCTCCTGCCTGGCGTCGACTATGCTCTTTTGCGCCTCAAGCATAGCTAGTTCGGACTTCTTTTCTAAATCCTTTACAATTTTGGACAAAGCCGTGCAATCATTTTGGATTTGCTTCAAGTAAGTCTGCGTCAGAATTTTCATGT
>JAITLD010000004.1 GCA_031278055.1 Rickettsiales bacterium
TGATCTTCGGCCGCCTGTAACTCATGGTGGGATTTGCGCAACCGTTTTTTTTCGGCTGCGCCTGATTTTGCGAATTCTCGGAATCTTTACGCAGGTTATATTCCCTTTCTCTGATATCGCAATATTCCCGCGCGATTTCGTCGACATGATTCGAGCCGAAAGGATAAAAGTCGCTATACATTATGTCAAATTCGGCGAACGCGTAATCGCACCGCGCCATGCCCCAGTCAATAACATTGATTTTCCGTTCCGTTTCATCTATCAGAACATTGCGCGGCGCCAAATCCCCGTGAATCAGCGATACGGATGAAAACGAATGATAACTATAAATCAATTTCGTCCAATACCGGTCCTCTTTGTATGAGGTGGTTGGGTTTGCGCCTTTTGGCGGCAAGTCGGCCATGAATTTTTGGGCGTTATTATCCTGATGCAGGCAGGCCAGAAACATTGCGAGACGGCGACAGAAATCGGCATGCTCGCGCTTTGACAGCGAATCAAGAATAGTTCTTGTTGCGTGAATCCCGTGTTTTTCCTCTTCTATCACATAGTTCGCGCCGTCCGGACGGAATCCCGCCTCTATGACTTTCGGTACCGATACGAATTCGTTACGAAAATCGCGGAACCATACGCCCTGAACTTTAGTTATGGCATAGCATTCGTTGAAATTGTTTTCGTCTTTCAGGTTTTTAAGAAGATATCTTTTATGCGTTTTCTTTTCGATGACTTTGCTGACGCGCCATTTGCGCCCCATGTCGTAGTAACCCAGAACCTGATATCGTTTGGCCGGACAATACGCAATATATTCCTTGCCCTCGGAGTCGCGCAGAACCGGCATGTCGATGTGCAGCGGTATGTTGTTGTTGAACATCCGTTTGTTTATGAATTTGAATTTCCAATTTTCTTTATAGCCCGCGATGCCGGTCGCGTCGGTCCCGCCGTTAATCATAGGTTTGGACGAAAAAATACTCTGAGGTTCTTTCATGCGGAATATTATAATACTATATTATATTCTGTCAAGTTTTTTCCGGCAAGCGGATTTTGCTATCAGATAGAGGCCGGCCGCAATCATTATGAAAGACAAAATCATTCCCATGGTCAGCCAATCGGTGCCAAGCAAAAATCCGACCTGGATGTCCGGCTCGCGGAATTGCTCGCAAAAAATCCGGAATATCCCGTATAAAATTCCGAATGTTCCGGACAATAATCCCGCATGGTTCTTTAACCTTGTTTTCCATAACATTATCATTATTAAAAACAAGAGGATTCCTTCCAATCCCGCCTCGTAAAGCGGGCTGGGATGTCGGGGCAGGGTATCCAGGCCCTCAAATACCACGCCCCATGCTCGGCTGGTTGCACGCCCCATAACCTCCATGTTTATAAAATTCGCCATGCGTCCAAAGAACAAACCGATTGGCGCGACCACCGCCAATTTGTCCAGGATTGCGAGCGCGCTTTCACGACGCCGCCACGCGAACAGCAATGTCGAGGTCATGACGCCGGCCAATCCCCCGTGAAAGCTCATCCCGCCGTGCCATATTGCAAAAATTTCGAGCGGATTTTGCAGAAAAAATCCCGGATTATAAAACAGGACATAACCCAATCGTCCGCCGATAATCACGCCGGCAAGGGTATAGGCGAACAAATCGTCCCAATATTTCTTATCCCCGGAATGTTCGCGCGCCAATTTTTTTATCATCCATAATCCGATTAAGAACGCCAGAATATAGGCAATCGCATACCATCGGATTTGCAGACCGAACAAATCTATGGCAACCGGAGAAATAGGCTTGATTAAAATCATCTTGAAAAATTTTTTCTTTGCTGTTATATTTATGTTAAAAGAAAAGGAGCAGGCATGTCAACATTCTTAAAGCGGGTTTTTGCAATTATGTTCGGAGCTGTCGGAATCAGCGCGATTTCGTCGTACGCGACATTGCGCTGGGGGCTGCCGCTTGTATTCGGCGAAAAAGGATTATCCGCCCTGTTTTATGTCGCGATGTTCGGCGGATTGGGAATTTCGATATTCGCGCAGGTCCGCGCGTTCAACATGCGGCCGACGACCGGCGGAATCTTGCTTGGGATTTATGCCGTACTGATGGGGTTCGTGATGACGCCGCTGATTGCGGTCGCCGCGTCGATAAATCCGGCCTCGATTTTACAGGCGTTTTTCATCGCGTCGGCTATGTTCGCGTGCATGGCGCTGTTCGGATATAAAACCGTCAAGGATTTGTCGTTTCTGGGAACATTTCTGTTTGTCGGGATGATAGGATTGCTTTTGGTCGGATTAGTGTCTTTCATCTGGCCGATGGGCGACACCATGTCGACGGTTTGGTCGGCGGTCGCCGTCTTGGTATTCGCGCTGTTCACGGCCTATGACATGCAGTTCTTAAAGAACGCATACAGTCAGGTTGGCAAGGAACGCGAGGGGCAGCTGGCCGTTTTGGGCGCGCTGCATTTATACATTTCGTTCATAGTGATGTTCGAAAATGTTTTAAGCTTGCTAAATAATCGCAGATAAGAGGAAATAAAATGGCATACAAGATTGATACGCAGAAATGCGTGGGGTGCGGGGCCTGCGCCGGCGTTTGTCCCGTTGCGGCGATTTCGCCAAAGGACGGCAAGTTTTTCATCGACCCGTCGAAGTGCGTGGAATGCGGGACCTGCGCCGGAGTTTGTCCGATGTGCGCGATTGCAAAAGATAATTGAATTCCATCCAGGCGCGTCTAGGATTCGGGACTTAATCGGCGTCTGCTGGCGGGTAGTTCGGAAATTTGTTCCAAAAAATATTTGGTCGTATTCAAATCAATGGGCAGCTCGAACAATTTGTTTCTGTGCGGCGCGCCGCATTTTTCACAAATCGTGCGTCCCGTTTTGGGCGAAATATATTTCAAATTTTCGGATGTCCCGCAATTTCCGCATTTGTCCAACGATAGGCCATATCCCAATTCCGCCAGCAGAGAAAGCTCCCACATCAGATAATTTTCCATTTCGGGCATAGCCAGCATTTTTATGGTTTCCCCGTATAGCTTCGCGTATTTTTCCCGTTCCGGCAATAAGAGTGAGAGCAGGGCGAAACACGCGTTCACGCGCCCCAATTTTTCCGTGCTGCTGAAAAATCCGGCGATAAGATTTTTTTCATTTTCAAAATGGAACGAGCCCAAATGCGAATCCAGACGCGCATTCCAAGCTATCCGCCCGAATTGGCCCAAGAGCGGTTTTGTTTTCGCAATCTGGCCCGCTTTGAAAATTCCGCCGAGGATTCCGAAGTCGGACGTGAACACGCGCCCGACGGAATCCCGTTCGGCGAATGGTTTAAGTTCGATAATTATTCCCGCGCTTTCTAGTTTCATTTCGTCTAACAATTTACAATGGACAATTAATTAACCATTGTCAATTGTTAATTGTAATACTATTCGCTAAAACTATATTTCATTTCCAGATGGTTCGGTTTGTATGTCCCGTTCATTATGGCAATCGTATCTTCGATAATAACAATTTCCTCGTTGGTCGGAATCATCATGATTTTGATTTTGGATGTCGGCGCCGAAATTATCATCTCGCCCGCGCCAAGACGCGCCAATGCTTTATCGTTTAGGTCATTGTCTAATTTTATTCCCAGATTTTCCAGACCTTCGCACATTTTCGCGCGCAGGTAATTATCATTCTCGCCAACGCCCGCCGTGAATACGAGCGCGTCCGCATGCCCCAGTTCCGCCAAATATCCGCCGATATATTTCTTCGCGTTGTTCGCCTCCATCTTTAATGCCAAAGCGCAAAAATCGTTCCGTTCTCTATTTTCTTCCAATTCGCGCCGGTCGGTATAACATTCCGTTATTCCCAAATGACCCGACGCTTTATTTAAATGCGTCTGCATTTTATCAACTGATAATCCCAATCGTCCCATGACATACAGCACGACGCCCGGGTCTATGTCGCCCGGCCGCGTTCCCATGGTCAGGCCGGACAAGGGGGTC
The DNA here is from genome assembly GCA_031278055.1 of Rickettsiales bacterium. Lineage (GTDB taxonomy): Bacteria > Pseudomonadota > Alphaproteobacteria > Rs-D84 > Rs-D84 > JAISGC01. The sequence continues at coordinate 3,975 of JAITLD010000004.1, forward strand.
ATTCCCATCGATGTGTCGATGGAAACGCCGTTTTTTATCGCGCATGCGGACGCGCCGCTTCCGATATGCATGGAAATCAGGTTGCAGTCTTGCGCCGGTTTGCCAAGCATTCTGGCGGCGCGCTTTGACACATACAAATGCGAAGTTCCGTGGAATCCGTATTTTCGCACGCCAAGCTCTCTGTACCAGGCGACGGGAACGGCATAGCGATACGAGAAATCCGGCATTGTTTGATGAAATGCCGTATCGAACACCGCGACCTGCTTCGCATTCGGGAGCAATTGCTTTGCCGCCACAATCCCCATCAGATTCGCAGGGTTATGCAGAGGTCCCAGAATAGACAATTCATCGATTGTTTTTATAACATCGTCAGTTATTTCAACGCTGCAATTATATTTCTCGCCGCCGTGAAGGACGCGATGTCCGACCGCCCCGATTTGGTCGATATCTATGCTGGCTTCGCGCAGCATAAACATGACGACATTCAGCGCCTCGTTATGATTTTGTATAGAGGTTTCTTTTTTATCTTTGTGTCCGTCGGGATGTTTTTGGGTGGCAAAGGAATCGGGCGCGCCGATTTTTTCGACGTTTCCCCCGATGATGACGGTTTTCGCGTTTATATCGTAAATTTGGTATTTCAGCGACGACGAGCCGCAGTTCAGGGCCATAATATACATTATTTATAATCCTTTTTTTATACTTGGGTTTAATCGGAATGATATCATAGGCCCAGTTTATTTGCAAGCCAGCCAGAGAGTTTTCAGAGTTCAGAGTTGTTTGTCATTCCCGCGTAGGCGGGAATAAAAAAATTATTAATTATCAATTATTAATCAATTAGGCACTGCAATTCTGAACTCATAACTCTGAACTCTGAACTCTCTTGTCAGTTTCCATATTTCAATAAAATAGACCCTATTCCCGCCTACGCGGGAATGACAAAAAAACTCGTAACTTTGAACTCTGAACTCATTCTATTGTGGTTTGGGATAAAATAGTGTAAAATAGTCCGCATGGGCTGGAACGATAAAAGGCTTCGCAGGGAATTGGAGCGCCGTGGCGCCAGTTTTCATACTATGAGCGAATTGCGGCTTTATAGGCGCCGGCATCCGTTTCGAAGAATTTTTTTAAATGTTTTTTTATGGGGTTTCGTTTCCGTCGGCATTTATGTTTTCATCACGATTCTGACATTGCCGTCTTTGGATTCGTTGCTGCGTGAAACCCGCATGCCCGTTATCACATTCATTGACCGCGACGGATTTGAAATTCAGAGTAAGAATCAGATTATGGGCGACCCCGTTTCGCATAAAAACCTGCCCAAATACGTTTGGCAATCGATTCTTGCGATAGAGGACAAACGTTTCTTTCATCACGGCGCGGTCGACATGCGCGGAATCATGCGGTCGATATTTGCAAACTTGCGCCTTGGGCGGGTGTCTCAGGGCGGCAGCTCCATCACTCAGCAGACGGCGAAAAATATCTTTCTGACAAACAAGCGCACTATTCATAGAAAGATTCAGGAGTTGATGATGGCCGTCTGGCTGGAGAATCGATTTTCCAAAACTCAAATTTTGGATTTGTATATGAATCGCGTCAGCCTGTCGCGCGGAATGCGCGGAATCGACGCCGCGGCGCGGGACATTTTCAGCAAACCCGCGGTAGAGCTGACTTTGGCGGAGTCCGCGCAGATTGCCGCCATGTTGAAGGCGCCGACCACGTATCATCCCCAGAGGAATCCCGATAAAAATATAGCGCGCGCGAAAATTGTTTTGGCCGAAATGTTAAGGCAGGGAGTGATAAATCAAAAGCAATATGCGGCGGCTGCGAAGCAGTTGAAAAAGCCGATCAGGGAATCCGCGTCTGTCAGGAATGATTTGCGGTATTGGACGGATTTTGTGATGGATGAAGTAAAGTCGCGATTGGGCGACAAGATAGAAACGGACCTGTTTGTTTATACGACTTTGGATGCGGATATGCAGGGGCTGGCATCCGAAAAATTGCGCCGGAAAGCCGGAAAATATCAGGGCTCGGTCGTCGCCATTGACAGGCGGGGCGAGATTCTTCTGATGGTCGGCGGCGTAGATTACAGAGAATCCCAATTTAACCGCGCATTGGCTATGCGTCAGCCAGGGTCGGCATTCAAACCGGCGACATATCTCGTCGCATTGGAAAACGGAATGACGCCGCGCGATTTGGTCGATGATTCCGCATTTGCGATTGGAGATTACAATCCGAAGAATTATAACGAGAAATATTATGGGACAATTACTCTGGCGGACGCGTTCGCGAAATCGGTAAATTCCGTTCCGTTGAAACTAACGGCCCAATTCGGATTGGACAGCGTTCTTTCGATGGCGGCGCGACTCGGGGTCGGGTCGAAACTCAGGCGCGATTATTCGACCGTTCTGGGCGCGAGCGAAATGAGTCTGTTAGATTTGACAACAATGTATGCGGCGATTTGGAATAACGGATATTCAATAAAGCCGTTTTCGATTTCGAAAATCACGTCGCCGGATGGACGGGTCCTTTATTCGCGGACCCCGGGCGATTCCATAAAATTGCTGCATGACGATACCGTAAATTATATGACGGAATTATTGGCGGACGTCGTGAAGAACGGAACTGGTCGCCGCGCATATATCGGCGGCAAAACAATAGGCGGCAAAACGGGGACGTCGTCGAATTACAGGGACGCATGGTTTATCGGCGCGACCAATCGCATGACGATGGGCGTATGGATTGGAAACGACGATTTCACGCCCATGGCGGACGTCACGGGCGGCGCGATACCCGCGGATATATTCAAAGACATAATTTCCAAATAAAAGGGCCGCGGCAGAGTTATTTTTTCGATTTTAATTGAATATTCAGCCAATCGTTATGTTTCATTAAAACCATTGCGGACATGAATATGAACCAAAATGGCAACAAGGGAAATAGTATTGCGCAGATAATGAAAGTTGTTTTTGGCATAGCTGGCTCCTTATTTTTTTTATTATATGTATTATTCCATTTTATTTTCTCATGTCAAGGTTGCGGCTGACAACTCTCAGGTTGGGTCCGGAACAGCCGCAACCGCCGGAATTTTCGGCGGACAAAATGGTTCGCCTAGATTTTGATTTTTTCGATATAAACGTCCGGCAGGTCGTTTTCGTAAAGGACGATATCATCGGCGCGCGCGTTTGCAGCCAGCCATCCGCGCGCCTCTTTCAGGCTTTCAAACTTCACCAGTTTTCGGACGGAAATTTGATTCGTAAAATCACGCATGCGTTCCGGATTCACCGCTATCACAATATCGCATAATTTATCCGCCAATTCTCCCGCCTGTCTGTGCTGCGCCGTGTGCATTTTGCCCAGCTCTACCATTCCGGGCGTGATCAGAATAAATCGGCCGTCGCCTTTGATCGCGGCCCCCGTTTCCAATGCCGAGATAAATCCTTTTATGTTTGAATTAAACGAATCGTCCAAAATCGTCAAGTCGCCTTCCTTGCGCAGTTCCAATCTGTGCTCGGTCTGTTTCAATGTTTTCAGCGCGATTGCGATATTTTCGGCCGATACGCCAAGCATGCGCGCCATGATAAACGCCAGCGCTATGTTCTGCGCCTGATGAATTCCGTAAATCGGCGCAAATATCTCGTATTTATTCCCTTCGTGGTCCAGCGTGAACGACAATCCGCCCGCGGTTTGCCGGACATTTTCAATCTCTTGTCCGGTGAAAACGATATCGTTCGGCGCCTTGTATTTTTCAATGAATTCCGGCGCTATATTCGTCGCGGACAAGAGCGTTAGCCCGCCGTCTTTTGCGACATGTTTTGATAGCGCAAATTTTTCCCGCGCGATTCCGTCGATGTTGCGAAAATTTTCAAGATGCGCGGCCGCGACCGCCGCGATGATTCCGTATTTCGGTCTTAAAAAGCGCGCCAGTTCCGCAATCTGTCCGCTTTGCGCCATTCCCATTTCGGCGATGAAATATTTATACGGCTGATTCATTTCCTCGCGAATCACGCGCACGATTCCCATCAATGTATTTATGCTGCGCTTTGTCGTTATCGACGAGGAGTAGGTTCCAAGAATATGCTGCAATATGTTTTTCAAGGATGTTTTTCCGAATGATCCGGTGATTCCGATAACAATCGGATCGTATTTTTTTAATTTCGCCTTTGCTTCGTTTATATACTTTTGATTGATCAGTTTGTCGACGGGAATCAAAATCGTGTTCGCAATCATCGGGAATACCGGCGCAAACATGACAAGCCCAGAGAAATAAAACAACATCGTTCCGCTATTCGCATGCCCCCATATCGCGACCGGCGCCAGAATGGCGGCGCACCATAGGATGAACGCGACGCCGAAAATCCGTTTCACCCGCGCGGTCGCGGCAAGCGGCTTTATGCCGTCTTTTGTCGGATTCTTTTCACGGACGATTTGTGTCGCCATCGCCGCAATCGGCAACAATAAAATCCATATTTCAAGTTGTGGAAAATAATTGGAAATAAACGCGACGATCAAAAGCGGAAAGAATACCCGTTTGTCAAACAGTTGCAATTTTTTGACGGCAAATCTCGCGAATCTATAATTGTAATAGTTGTTCTGTTGAAAAAATTTCATGCAAAACCATAATCTTCGGAGCCCGAAGACAATCATTGCGGCGTATAAAAAGCAAAAGATATAATTCATATTGTAAATCCTTTTGTCGGATGATATAATATTTTGCAAGATACTGGCAAGGTGTTTTTGGGCCGGCGTCGTTTCCAGAGGTGGCTGATGAAACAAAAGATATTATTTATACCGATGGCATTCGTAACTGTCGGCGCGTTCGCCGCCTGTCCGACTGGATATGTCGAATCCGAACAATACGCCTTTTATGTCCAGGATACGGACTCTTGCCCGAACGGATACGTCGAGACAAACGAAATAAAAATGGTCGATAATTCCGTGTCCTGCCCAACGGGATGGGATGAGGCGCCGGAAATCAAAGAAGTGGCCTGCGACAGTTCGAAAGGCGTTTGCGCCTCTGGTTTTACCTGTATCATACCGTGATTATTTAAACACAATTGACGACGATTGCTTCAAATCTATATTCTGCGTCCCACAGTTCGCATTTGTCAGAATTATGTCGACTAGCTCTTGATATGTTATTTTACGTTCGGATTTTTCCCACAGGTAAAACGCGAACGCGCCCGGAATCGGATTAATTTCGTTCAGCCAAATCTCCCCCGTCTTCGCGTCGCCGATAAAATCGATACGCGGCGCGCCGGTCGCGCCAAGCCCGTCGTATAATCTGATTGCGGATTCGCGTATAAACTTTTCCTGTTCGGAGGTAAGATGCGGATTGAATTCGCGTCTGGATTCTATCAGCGCGCGCGACGGAATTACGGAAACGGCGCCTTTTTTCATTCCCTTCTTTCCGTTTTTAGACAAATATTTGTCCGCGAATGACAGAACCATGCCGCTGGCATTCGGCCTCTCTATCGCCGATGTTATAATATTCCCGTTTTTGTCCTTCATAACCGCAATGTTGTATTCGGTCAGATTCTCGATAAACGGCTCGCACAAAACGTCGTCGCCCAATTTGAATATGTCCGCGCATGCGCCGCACAATTCCTCAAAGTTATCGGCGCGATGAATTCCGACGCTGGACCCCAGCGATAACGGATTTGCCATGACGGGATATTTCAGGTGAAAATTCGCGACCATTTCTTTTATATCGTAAAATTCCGCAGTTGGCCTTTTTATGATGAAGTCGTCAAGAACTTTT
>JAITLD010000063.1 GCA_031278055.1 Rickettsiales bacterium
AACTCTGAACTCTCTTGTCAGTTTTCATGTTTCAATAAAATAGACCCTATTCCCGCCTACGCGGGAATGACAAAACCCTGACGGGTTTTGTAAAAAAAAGTGTATAGAATAAAACTTAGCAGCGTTTTTTTTGACAAACAACTGACGGGTTTTGTAAAAAAAAGTGCGTAGAACAAAACTTGGTAACGTTTTTTTGACAAACAACAAAGTTGTTTGTCATTCCCGCGTAGGCGGGAATAGGGCTTGAGAGTTCAAAGGTTAAGAGTTCAGAGTTATGAGTTTTTTTGTCATTCCCGCGTAGGCGGGAATAATAGAGCCTAATTAAATTAAGGCTCTTGACTAGCATCTCGACAAAAAATTAATTAATATTGATAACTATTTGGCGGATTATTTATTTTTTTCTTTGTATAATTTTTCAAAATCCACCATATTCATTTTGAATGGCGGAAATCCGGATTCGGTTGTCAGGTGCAACACCAATGTCCATATATTCGGAAATATCTGTGTCGGAACATCGACCAACAAAGTATGTTTAAGGTCTTCCTCGTTTTCATTTTTTTCAACTTGAACCACGGCGGAGTAAACTGAATCAATCATAAAGACAGTTTTATCGCCATCTAGTTTGGAATGCAGTTTTGTAAGCAGATCGACCATGAACAATTTATTTTCGCTTGACTTTATTTGAATATCAATATTGATATCCATTTTCGCCTGGGTGTTTTCATTCTTAAAAAATAATTCCGGAACAGACGGAGAATTGAATGAAATGCTTTTTAGAAAATCTGAAATCAATTTGTATTCTGCCATTTGGTTAAAACTCCTATTTTTGGTAAAATATATCAGAAAAGAACGGAAAGTCAATTAATGAAAAAACTATTAGTCATTATCCCTTGTCTCTTGTCCCTTTATGGATGCGGCTTGTTCGAATGGCCCGGGCACGTCGGCGGCGACGGCAAAATCGCGAGTAACTTAAAAGCCGTTGGTTATGATGAATTGCCTGGATGGAAAGATGACGACCATAATTATGCGTTGCAGGCGTTCAGAAATTCATGCGGCGCAAAGATACAATACGCGGGCAAGGTCATCCCGGACAGACAATTGTTTGAAGAAAAATGCAAATTGCTGCCGCCCGGTCCCGCAGGCAGGGAAACAATCAGAAAATGGTTTGAAAATCACTTTCAACCATACAAGGTCGTGGATGACACGGGCGGAAAGTTTACCGGATACTATTCGCCGGTGGTAAGCGCATGTCGCTATCAGACTTCGAAATGTAGCGCACCGATTATGGACAAGCCGTCTGATGGTCGCGAGTACAAGGGCGTCCACAGCGCGAAACTTGTGTCAGAGCGCATAGGAAATGTAATTTATTGGATTGATCCAATTGATTTGCAAGATATGGGCGCAGCGACATTGATTCTGGAAGACGGGGAAAAGGTCAGGCTTTCCGTCGCGTCGACGAATGATTTGCCGTTCAATGGAATCGGCAGCCAATTGCTTGCGCGGGGAATCCGTCCGCCAGAGGGATACGGGATGAAATCGGTTCGAAAATACTTAAAAGAAAATCGCGCGCTTGCGGAGGATTTGATTGCGAACAATCCGCGGTATGTTTATTACACTCATGCGGAAACAGACGCCATTACTGGAAATATGGGCGTGCCTCTATCGCGAATCCGTAGTATTGCGGTTGATAAAAATATCTATACATTGGGACTGCCGGTGTATTTGGATACCAGATTGTCGAATGGCAAAAAATTTCAGCGCCTGATGGTGGCGCAGGATACGGGCGGGGCGGTTACGGGATACAATCGCGCGGATATTTATTTTGGCGTCGGCGATGCCGCGTTCGAATACGCCCAGGGGCAAAACGAGCGCGGACAAATGTATATCCTGATGCCCAAGCAAAATAACAATTAATTATCAATTATTAATCTAATCAGTTTCCACTAACTCTGAACTCTTACGCTCTCTTTGTTTCATACATTAATTTATCACAGCCTTGCGGCGTAATTGCTTTAATAGCTGATCGGCCTGAAAAAACGCCCGTTTGTAAATCGCATTCTGTTTTATAATTTCATCCAACCCACCCCATTCGTCGGTTTTCTTCCTATTGCAGATAAGATAGGTTTTCTTGTCTACAAGCGGCGACCAGGTCAAATCAGATAAACCAACCAAATTTTTACGGACATCTATCGACAACTCATATTCCAATGCGGTGATTTTTTGCGGTTCTCCACCAAGTTTCCGCACGGCTGCCCCGGCATCGGCGCACGACTTTGGTTTTTCCAGCTTTTTATACACATCGTCCGGAATATCAACCAGACGTAAAAAAGTCATCTCTATCGGCAGGCCGCGCTCGCGCTCCAGGTCGCTCAATTCCTGATTAATCTCTTTTTCTCCGACCGAAATTGTCGGAACGATGGTGCGTATGATTACCGCCTGCCACGCGAGAGTTGCCCGCGTGAAGAATTTCATCTGCGGATTATCCCGATGTTCCTTCATCGCGGCATCCACTTCTTTGTCCGTCGGCTCTAGCTTGAATTGCCTTGCGTATTCCAATTTTACATAATCGTCTATTATCGCGTCTTTTGCGCGCCCGCGATTATCAAGAGCTTCCGGTATTATCTTGACGCGCTCGGTTATATCAATATCGGTAATCGGATTGCCGTTCACATTCGCGACAACGCTCGCCGCATGGACGCGATTAATGATTGACAATTGACTATTGATTATCGCGGCAAAAAAAATGAAAAGATTTTTTCCCATCGTTGAATTGTGAATTATCAATTGCTAATTGTCAATTGTTTTCACTTTCCCATTTTTATCGAAAATTTGAATTTCAGGGTTGACACGCCGTAGAAATCCAATTCGCCGTTGGCGCCGGCGCGTTTCAAAGCGTTGTCGACATCATACGCAAACCCGAGCGTGTAGCACGGATGTTCGTAATAAAATCCCGCGCTGTATCGTTGCGCAATCCCGTTTGTGAAATTATATATCCCACCGGCCTTAAAAACCAACCTGTCCGTCAAGTGCAAGCCGGTCCCGATTACAACCTCGGATATATCGATATCATCGACATAGGCGTCGTTTGCGGCCAACAATTGCACGGTCCAAATGTATCCGATACTTATATAATTGCGTCCGCCGATTCTGACGTCCGTTTCCAAATGCCGAAGGCTCCAATCGCTTTTTCCAACGCGAAACCTATTCATGACATTCAGCCATTCCGTAAGATTGAATCCGACTCGTCCGACGACATCGGACGCCCCTTTGTGATACCCGCTGTTTATGTCCGACTCGGCATCCACATCGAAATCGTATGTCTGACCGATAAACACCTCGGTGCCGCGACCCTCGGAATTATATCCAGTCCATAACACGCCGTAATCGGCATAGGTCCCGTTCACCCACATATCATATCCCGAATATCTGTTGTTGGCGAACAACGACATGTCCGATAATAGCGCGCCGGTCGAATCCAGATTCAAAAAACCCGTCCCGTCGGATTTTCCGATGACAGTCACGCGCGCTTTCGGTTTTATAATTTGCGTCCACCCGTCGCTATTTTTCACAAACGGCATTTCCCAGTCCACATATCCGCTGGACAAAACGCGCGACGTGTCCTTAACATGCGCCTTCCCCTGCTCCGCCTGCATGCCGCCCATGTTGTTATATTGATAGTAATCGCTGCGCGTGGCGGCCGACACGGTGAATTTCTGCCACATTGCCTCGACAGGCGCGATAAGGCGCACTTCGCCCAATGCGCGATTCATCGACGAATCGTTTCTGCTGTCGCTGATTCTCATGAAATCGCCGGTGAATCTGGAATACAAATTATCCGTTAATCCGACTTGATACGTTCCGTGGATTTTCGGCACTATATCGCCCTTCGGAACAATAGCGCTTCCGCTCTGCAATTCCTGACGCAATTCCTGGAACATGTTCGCGCCAACAGTCATATATCCGCGTTCGGAAAATACCTCCAAGGTCGCCCCCGATTCCAAAAACGGCTGGTTGCCGTAAAATCCATATTGCTGCAAATAGGTTTTGTCGGACGTGCGATGAATCGACGCCGACAGTCGCATGTTTTCGCCCAAATCAATCATGTCGTTGTGAAATAAATGCCAACGGTTTAATCTGTCGCGCGTGCTCGTGAACGATCCATTGGTCTCAAACTTTGCATGATCGAGAATCAATCTATGTTCGGCCATCAAAACCGGATTCTCTTTTGTCAGAAAAGCGCCCGTAACCGTCAAATCATGAGAATCCGAAAAATTTAGATACAAGGGGATATTTAACTGCGTCCCCATGTTTGTCGTTGACCCAAAGTCGGGAAGCAGCAACCCCGACCTGTATTTCACGGTCGGATCCGGCTGGCTCATATAGGGCAGATACAAAACCGGCAGACCATAGATGTCAAACCAAAAATCATAGAAATACATATTTTTTTCGACAGCGTCATGCGTCATGTCCGCCGCATGAACTGTCCAGGCCGCGCCGATTTGATCGCAGTTATTACATGCCGTATAGGATACTTTTTTGGCCTCGGTCAAATCGCCTTCTTTTTTCATAACATCGGCCGTAATCAAAGTATGTTCATTCCATTCGATTGAAATACCTTTTCCGGCCGCATTTTTTTCGGATAGATTCGCGTCAAACAATGTCATCTTTTGGCCGGTTTTCGCAACAACCTCCGTTTTTCCGGATGTCTTTATATCGCCGGATTTAAGATTATAATTCACTTTGTCAGCATGGATTTCCTTGTATTCGACAATCTCCGCGGCGTTCGCCGTCAAAGCCAATATAAAGAAAGACAGAAAAGCGGTTATTTTCTTAAACACCATAATAACCAGCAAATCAGAATTATCTGCCCCGCCCCCAAATATAGCAATCCGTTAATTCCAGAAATCGTGGATGATAGCGACATGAACGATGCCTCTACAACAACCATGGCCAGGGCGCCATAGGCGGCCGAAAAGCTTGCCTTTCTGCGCAGAACATTTGTTTTAAGCAGGCAGAACACCGCAATCAGAACGAACAGCAAGTCAAGCAACGGCGATAGAAATCTGGACGAAGCCTCGGTCATGATTTTCGCCCGCTGAGGAATAGAATAATTTTCCAAATTTCTCAACGTTTTGATCAAATCGCCAGTATTGAGACGACGGGCGCGCAAAGTCTGGCCATCGCTGGATTCCATCATCTCTAAATCCATCTGCGCGCCATCGAACGTTCCAATCATTTTTCCGTTCTTTCCGCCCATCTGCAATCCACCGATGCCCATCGCGATGGACAGGCCGTTCGGCGTGTTGACCAGCCTTCCATTTTCAGAACTGATGATTCTTTCGTCATTCGGAATGCGGCCGTCGCGCATAACTATTCCGAACAGATTCTTCTGACTTACCTGCTCGACATAAATTACGACGCCGGACATCATCTGATTAAAGGCAGATTCCCTGAGTTTAAGATGCCCGAGGCCATACCTTAATTCCCACTGCGTGTTGTAAAACGAATCCTGCGATTTTGGAATAACCCACAAATTGAGCGCGAAATGAAACATCATAACGGCCGCGCCTATGACGATTGCGGGCCGGGCCACCTTGCGCGGGGACAGTCCGCACCCCATGCAAACCGTGATTTCGCTGCTTTCAATCATCCTGTTGTAAACAGACATAACGGCGATGAAAACCACGAACGGCATGATAATTCCGAATAATAGCGGTAAAGTATGCAGAGACAGGCCCAGAAATCCGGCGATATCGACCCCATATTTGACAATCAACTTCATCAAAAGCAGGATTTGCACCATCCATGCCAATCCGCCGAGAACAAGCCCGAACCCGATGAATGCAGTCCAAACCTGCGTCGAAAAATATTTTCCCAATATACTCATATAATTATCATGTCCCATATCTCAACATTTGTTACCCCCCATTTTGGAGTTCAGAGTTAAGAGTTATGAGTTAAGAATTGCAGTGCCTAAAGTGCCTAATTAGATTAATAATTAATAATTGATAACTAATAATTTTTTTAACTCCTAACTCTGCACTCGTAACTCTTAACTCTGAAGCCCTATTCCCGCCTGCGCGGGAATGACAAAAAAACTCTTAACTCTTAACTCTGAACTCTTCACTGGAAATTATACCCTTGCGAATCGGAAAAAACAATATTATAATCGCCGTGTTCTTGAAAGATTTTTAAGAGCGGGGGCCAAAAGCCTCCGCTTATTTAATAGAAATAAAAGGAGATGAAACTATGTCTGAAATAGTGTCGATGCCGCGTCAGGACCTGTTGCTTGGAATCGCGTCGATTGCGTCCGAAAAAATGATCGACGAAAATATCGTGTTTGAATCGCTCGAACAGGCGCTGGTAAAAATAGCAAAACAGAAATATGGAGAGGAATGGAATATCGATGTCAAAATCGATCGCAAAAACGGCGCAATCATCGTCAAGCGGCTGTTTGATATTATCGATGATTCCGCAAAAGGCGGCGAAGAATACAATGCCTTCACCCAACTGACCGCGGACGAGGCGGCAAAATATTCCGATAATCCAAAGGTCGGAGAACAAGTATTCGATCGGCTTCCGGAACCGGATTTTGGCCGCATGGCGTTTCAAACGGCGAAACAAATCATGACCGCGCGCGTGCGCGACGCCGAAAAAGGCCGTCAGTATGAAGAATTTAAGGACAATATCGGCGACATAGTCTCGGGCGTCGTCAAGCGCAGCGAATATGGCAACATCTTTGTCGACATCAACGGCAGGGCCGAGGGATACATACGCGGAACAGAATTGATTCCCGGCGAAAGGCTACAAGTCGGCGATCGCGTGCGGGCATTGATTCTGGATGTAGTAAGATCAAATTCCCAGCCGCAAATCCTGTTGACGCGGACGCACCCGATGTTCATGGAGAGATTGTTTTTCCAAGAAGTTCCGGAAATTTACGAAGGGTTGATAAAAATCCGTTCGGTTGCGCGCGCCCCGGGAAGCCACGCGAAAATCGCCGTCTCGACAGACGACCCGTCGATAGATCCGGTCGGAATGACCGTTGGAATAAAAGGAACGCGCATTCAGCCGGTAATCAACGAATGCCACGGCGAGAAAATTGATGTTATTCTATATTCCGACGATCCGGCTCCGTATATCGTGAATGCAATTTCGCCGGCAAAAGTTCAACGGATTGTGATAGACGAAGACACGCATACCGCCATCGTTGTTGTGAACGAAGACCAACAGTCGCTTGCCATAGTACGCCGCGGGCAGAATGTTCGTCTGGCGTCTCAGCTCACAGGATGGAACATAGACGTCATGAACGAGCAAGAGGAACAGGAGCACCGCGCCAGGGAAACCAAAGAAAAGACGGAATTGTTTATGACCGGATTGGATATCGACGACATGGTCGCGAAAATCCTGATCAGCGAAGGTTTTCGAACGATAGAAGAAATCGCATTTGTGGATATTTCCGAACTGTCCGGAATCGAGGGCTTTGACGCGGACTTGGCAAACGAATTGCAAAAACGCGCCAAGAATTTCATAGACAAGAAAGAAAAAGAATACATCGACCAATGCCACGAGCTTAAAATCGAAGATTCGTTGCGCGACTTCCAATTCATAAAACGCGAAGTGATTCTGACCCTGGGACGCAGCACCGTTCGTTCAATCGAGGATTTGGCGGATTTGGACGTGGATGAACTGATTGCGATTCTGGGCGCAGATAATATGAGCGAACATCTGGCCGGTCGCATAATCATGAAAGCCCGGGAAATAGCATATAACATTGGAATTGAGGAAGAAAAAAGCGATGTGGGACATGGGATATGAATTAAATGCGTTTACGTTTCGCGACGAAGGAGCAAATTGAATGGCGACATTGACACTAAGAAAATCCGTGAACAAAGATTCGGTTGTCTCGAAAAAAGGCGATACCGTTTTTGTCGAGCGCAAGCATACAATCACGATGCCCGGACAGAACCTGCTATGCGACGCGCCGAAATCGCCAAACGCCGCAAGATCGGCGCAGGACGAGAAATTGCGCGCAATTCTGACCGCGGCCAAAGAGCGCGAGGAAGAACGTCGCAGAAAACAACAACAAGAAGATGATTTGCGCGCCGAGCGCGAGCGCGAAATCGCCGCCGATAAAGAATCATACGCTGCAGTCAAGGAAAAACTGACCGCGAAGCAGAATGAAGCCGATAAAACCGAGACGGAAGAACAACAGTCTGTCCGCAGATTCGGATCCCCATCCTCGCCGAAAAAAACTTTCGACGACGAGGCGGCGAAAAAAGAACGGAAAAAGCAAAAAGATTTTTCCAGCGGAAAAATTTCCGTCCGCGACATCATAATGGAATCGAATGACGACGTCGAATTGCGCGAAGAACATCGCCGAAGCGAGGCCTCGATAAGAAGGTTTCGCGAAAAAGCGCGCGCGATGTTCAAGCCCGTGCAAAAAGTCGACAGAGAGGTTGCGATAGGAGATTCAATTACCGTAAGGGATTTGGCGCTGGCATTGGCGGAAAAATCCGGCAATGTGATAAAAAAATTGATGGATATGGGAATGATGGCGTCGCAAAACCAATCGCTAGATGCCGACACCGCCGAACTGGTTGCGACCGAATTCGGCGCGAAAGTAAAACGCGTTGCCGAAAAGCCGTTCGCCGATTTGCTGGAACGCGAACCGGACCAGAAAAACATGAAACCGCGCGCGCCGGTAATCACGGTTGTCGGGCATGTCGATCATGGAAAGACATCTTTGCTGGACGCGTTCCGAAACGCGAATGTCGTGGCCGGCGAGGCCGGCGGAATCACGCAGCACATCGCGGCATACGAAGTGAAATCGAAATCCGAAAAAACGATAACATTTTTGGACACGCCCGGGCACGAGACATTTTCAGCCATGCGCGCGCGCGGCGCGCAAATGGCGGACATCGTGGTTCTGGTCGTCGCGGCAAACGATTCAGTAAAGCCGCAGACAATCGAGGCATTGAATCATATCCGCGCGGCCGACGTTCCATTCATCGTGGCAATCAATAAAATCGATTTACCGGACGCGAATTCGCAGAAAGTAAAAACCGATTTGCTTCAGCATGAAGTGCAGGTCGAGGAAATGGGCGGCAATATCCAGGCAGTCGAAATATCCGCGCAAAATAAAACCAATCTGGACAAATTGGAAGAGGCAATTCTATTGCAAGCGGAGATGATGGATCTGACCGCCGATCCGAACATGCCCGCGCAGGCCATTGTGGTCGAGGCGAAGATGGAACACGGACTTGGGCCGACGGCAACGATTCTGATGAAACAAGGAACATTAAAAATCGGCGATGTGGTCGTGATAGGGGAAACATGGGGGCGCATTCGCGGCCTGATAAATTCATCGGGTGTCCGCGTGAAAGAAATCGGACCGGCGCAACCGGCGGTGATTCTGGGGCTCGACAGCGTTCCGCTCGCGGGCGACGAGCTGCGCGGATTGGAAACCGAGGCCCAGGCGCGCAAAGTCTCGGCATGGCGCGCAAGCAAATCAAAATCTTTGGCGAACACCGCAAAGAAATCGTCGCTTGAAGAATTATTCGCGCAAAAGAACGACACGAAAAAAATCATTCTGCCCGTGGTCCTTCGCGCCGACGTGCAGGGATCGGTCGAGGCAATCAAAGATATGATTGCGAAAATCGAAACAGACAAGGCAAAGGTTGAAATCACATCCGCCGGCGTCGGTCAAATAACCGAAGGCGACGTTCGCATCGCCGCGGCGAATCGCGGAATCATAGTCGCATTCAACGTGCGGGGCGACAACGCGGTCCGCGACCTCGCGCGAGAACTTTCAATCGACATCAGGTATCATTCGGTCGTATACCGCATAACCGATGAACTGAGGGAAATCCTTGCGGGTAAATTAGAACCGGAACGGCGCGAGAACTTTATCGGATACGCGGATGTTATAGCCTTGTTCACTGTCAACAAGGGAATCCGCGTCGCCGGTTGCCGTGTCAGCGAGGGCACAATAAAACGCGACGCGAATGTCCGCCTGCTGCGCGAAAACGTAGTGATTTATGACGGAAAAATCGGCATGTTGAAGCGGGAGAAAGACGAAATAAAGGAAGTTGGCAAAGGTGTGGAATTTGGAATGAGCTTTGATAAATATAACGACCTCGAAACAGGGGATCGAGTGGAATGTTATGAAATCGAGCAAGTGAAAGCAACCCTGTGAATTCAGGGTTCAGAGTTAAGAGTGCAGAGTTTTTTGTCATTCCCGCGTAGGCGGGAATAGGGCCTATTTTATTGAAAGGTTCAAGACAAATTTAGGTTGAAATTCTCTGGCTGGGAGCTAGGATAAACCTATGAAAAACAAGTATATGAACCGTTCTCATATTTCAGAAGCCAAATTTCGCCTTTTATATGTTATTGTTAAACGAGTTTAGAAAGTCTCCTGCCTAAACTTGTCTTGAACCATGTTTTTGCTTAACAACCGGGGCACGGACAGCATTTCGTACAAATCGACGCCCGAAATATTTTCAAACGCTTTTTTCATCTTAAAATATTCTATCGCGCTGGCCGAAATGCCCGGATGGGTCAACACATCATTCGGAAATTGCCAGATGTCTCCGTATAACATCATCGCATAGTCCCCGACATTATTGGGAAAAGAAAGCTCCGTTCCTCCATAGTTCAATCGCCTGGTCGGAAAAACGGTGCCATATTCAAAAATCTCTGAACTTCCGCCCGCGTATATCACAGCGCCGCAATCATCTTGCGGTTCCACCAACAAAACATACTTGTCGAACAATCGATCCAGTTCGCTGTCATATTTTTCTATCAGGTTCCATTTTCTATCGATTTCTTCCACGGACTCGTCCGCGCGGATAATAATCATCGGACGTCTTTTTAATTTATTGCAGAATTTTTTTTCGCGCGCCCCAATCATTTTGACGTCAACAGTCCAATCTATATCGCGAGAAAAATGAGAATACTTAAATATGTCGATACCGGCGCCGCCATAACATATTTTCAGAAAATTCGCCACATAAACTATGCCGAAATGTTTATTCGGCAAAATACGGCGCAATAACGAAAGCGTTTTTTTCCAATCTGCGCCCGCCACGCCGCAATCGGAATCATAATCCCATGGAATCGGACGACCATGCCGAATCATTCCGATAACATCTCCGGCATTCATAAAATAATCTATCCCATTTTGCTTGCACAGCTTGTCAAACGCGAATAACATCTTCAAATTCGCCTGTTGGCATAATTCCATATACCCATGCGGTTGCGGGATTTTTGAAAAATCCGTGCGGACGGAGAGAATATTTTTTATGTTGTCGAGTTTTCTGCCGATGTTTTTATTCTTCAAAGCCGCTCTCATCTTGTGCCGCATGCGGCGCGAAGGAACAAACCATGTCAGAATTTTCATCATTTCATCAACTTTAATTTTCCGGAACCTCCGGCATTTCCAAAGGCTCTGGTTCGGGAATCGGCGCGGATACCGGTTCGGCCGTTTCGGACCCGATTAATTCTTTTCGCACATCGGAATTGCCGACTTTTGCGCCCTGATTCGATACGATAAACGCCAATGCGGCGCAAATCATGAAAAATATCGCCGCCAGCCACGCCGTCAGCTTTGTAAAGAAATTCCCCGCGCCCGACCCCGTCAGCGCGCCGCCGAACATCGATGCCGCCTGGGATCCGGACATTCCGCCGCCCTCGGATTTTTGCAACAGAATCACCAGAACCATTATAACCGCGACGACTATCAGACAAGCAAGCAATATTGAAAACATTTTTATTACCTCCTACTTTCCCATGGCGCGACGTTTCACGGAAACTTCCTTCGTGCCCATCGCCGCATTCTTGTTCGCGCCGGCGTGCGCGCCCGCTTCTTTCATCACTTTCTGCGACGATGACTTTTTTTCGTCTTTCGACTTTTTTTCATCGGCTTTCTCGTCGGCCTTTTTCAAGTTCGCCGGTTTTTTCGCCGAGATATCCCTATCAACCAATTCTATCACCGCCATTTCGGCCGCATCGCCATAGCGAAAACCGGCCCTGAGAACGCGCGTATATCCCCCGGCCCGATCTTTATACCGCGGTCCTAGAACTGAAAAAAGCTTTTTTACCATTTTATCGTCATTGTGCAATTCGCTGGCCGCCAAACGGCGATTGGCGACCGAATCGACCTTTGCGCGCGTGATCATTTTTTCAACCACGCGTCGCAACGCTTTCGCCCGTTCCAACGTAGTTTTAATTTGTTCTTTTTCAATCAGCGACTTTGACAAATTCAGAAACAGCGCCTTTCTGGAATTCGCGTCGCGATTAAAATGATAGTTTGCTTTTCCGTGTCTCATAATCACTTGCTCCGGTTTTTTGCGAGATGTAATTTGCAGTAATTTTTATCGTTTGAACATTGTGTCCCGATTAACACAATTCTTGCCGCATATTACAATTCACGATTTATATGGGTCCTCGTATTTTTTCGCCAATTGACCGATGTTCTCGGGCGGCCAACCTGGAACCTCCATGCCCAGGCTGAATCCCATGGCTTCAAGCTGCGCCTTGATTTCATTCAGAGATTTGCGGCCAAAGTTCGGCGTTTTCAGCATGTCGGCCTCTGTCTTCTGCACCAATTCGCCCAGCCAATTGATATGGTCGTTTTTCAGGCAATTGTTCGCGCGAACCGACAATTCCAATTCGTCGACATGCTTCAACAGTTTCGGATCGAACGGTAATATTTCCTTTTTGACTTCTTCGACCTCGACTTTCACAACCTGTTCGGGATCCTCAAAATTTATAAATACAACCATCTGGTCGGCCAATATCCGCGCCGCATACGCGACGGCATCCTCGGGAGATATGGCGCCGTTTGTTTTCACGACCATTGTCAATTTGTCAAAGTCCGTCATCTGTCCGACGCGCGTTTCCTCGAAGTCGGTTGAAACTTTCAAAACCGGAGAATAAATCGAATCCACCGGAATTGTTCCAATCGGCGTGTTCGGCTGAAACGAAGCCGCGACATATCCGCGCCCCGTATCCAGATTGATCTCCATATTCAAGGATGCCCCATCCGCCAAGTTGCAGATTTCGAAATCTTTGTTGCAAACCGAAACACCCGCCGGACATTCAATCATTCCTGCGGTCACGACCGCAGGACCCGATACCGTCAAACGCGCCTTTTTCGGACCTTCGTCATCCGCCTTGAAATAAACCCCTTTCAGATTCAGAATTAAATCCGTCACATCTTCGCGCACGCCGGGAATTGTCGTGAATTCATGCTGAATCCCATCTATTTTCACCGATGTGATCGCGCAACCTTGCAGCGATGACAATAAAATACGGCGCAACGCCATACCGAGCGTCCGCCCGAAACCTTTTTCCAACGGCTCTGCTGTCAAAGTCGCCTGATTTGGATTCTTCGCATCAATCCTGACCTCGATTTTTTTTGGCTTCAACAACGACTGCCAATTTTTTTCTATCATATTTTTCTCCATAGGTTAGTTTGCCACTATCATCATTCGTCGACCGCAAATGAATCATACCCTGCGAACTTTCTTCGGACGACATCCGTTATGCGGAATGCGCGTCGTATCTGTCAGCGTCTGGACAATCAGCCCCGCATTGCCAAGCCCGCGCACAGCGGATTCGCGTCCGCCGCCGATTCCGCGCATGAGAACGTCGATTGTTTTCATTCCCATTTCGGCCGCTTTTTTTGCGATCGATTCCGCGACGACCGCGGCCGCATACGGCGTCGATTTTTTCGCGCCCTTGAAATTGTTCGTGCCGGCCGTCGCCCAGCATAAAACCGCGCCCGATTGGTCGGTTATTGTAATGCGCGTGTTGTTCATAGTCGCCAGAATATGCGCGATTCCGTGCGAAACTTTTTTAACGACTTTTTTCTTTGTCCTCAGTGCCATTTTTATATCCTAGTGCTAACGGTTAGTGCCAGCGGTCAGAGATTTGCGCCAACCGCCGACACTAACATTATTTCCCTTTAACCGACGATCCGGCGACAGCCATGCGTTTGCCTTTGCGCGTGCGCGCGTTCGTATGCGTGCGTTGTCCGCGGACCGGCAAACGATTGCGATGACGAACCCCGCGATATGCTTTCAAATCCTGCAAACGCTTGATATTCATCGTGATATCGCGTCTGACGTCCCCCTCGACCTTGAAATTCTGTTCGATATAGCGCGAGATTTCTATAATCTGATCATCGGTCAAATCTTTCGTCCTGAGCGAATCTGGAAACTTCAAAGCGGCGCAAATCTTCCGCGCGCGCGCCGGACCAATGCCATAAATATAACAAAGAGAAACCTCGACCCTTTTTTCTGTCGGAATGTTCACACCTGAAATTCGTGCCATGTTATCTTTTCCTTTCTATCTCTCAGTTCGTATGATTCCAATTGATTACGATATCGCCATTATCAATTTTCGACACGAACTATTTTTTTTCATTACCTTTCTACCGCTACTTTCCGGCGCATATATTCTATCTTTTTATTCACCAAAGTCAAACACGAAAACGGCTTTTCTTCGACGCTTTTTTAATCAAGCTGGAATATTGCTTCGCGACGATATAAGATTGTATCTGATTGAACGTATCCAATACAACGCCCGCGACAATCAATATGCTGGTTCCGCCAATCACAAGCGGCATAGCGAACTGCGTGTTCAATATTATCGGCAACGTGCATACCAGAACAAGATACGCCGAACCGATTGCGGTGACGCGCGCCACTATGCTGTCCAAAAAAGTCTGCGTCTGATCGCCCGGACGAACGCCCGGAATATATCCGCCGGCATTCTTCAATTGACTTGCCGTTTCTTCGGAATTAAAAACTATCGCCGTCTGGAAAAAAGAAAAGAATATTATCAAGGCGGAATACAGGGCCATATACGACCATGTCCCGTATGTGAAGAAAGCCATAATGTTTTGAAACCACAACGCGTCCGATTGTATGAACTTTGTCAGAAACGCCGGCAACATCATGATGGACGATGCAAACACAGGTCCCATGACGCCGGACATGTTTATCTTAACAGGCAGATACGACGACTGGCTGTTCGCCATGCCGATCATCGACGCCTGACGCGGATATAGAATCTGAATGCGCCGCTGAGCTTGCTCCATGAACGCAATCAACGCGACCATTCCGACAACGAATGCAAGAACCAGAAACATCATAAACGGAGACGCGCTGCCCGCGGACCCAAGCGCGGCCAGTTTTGCGATACCGCCCGGAATTTCCGCGACGATTCCGGCAAAAATAAGAAGAGACGATCCGTTTCCAATTCCGCGCGCCGTAATCTGTTCGGCCAGCCACATAACAAACGCGGTTCCGCCGACCAGCGCGACGACTGTCGCAATTTCGAACGATAATCCCGGATTCACAACCGCAGCCACGCCGTTCACAGGCGCCATCGACTCCAATCCGCGCGCGACGGCCCATCCCTGAACAATGCACAAAATGATAGCCAGATAGCGAGTATATTGATTGATTTTAATTCGTCCGGATTCGCCTTCCTTGCGCAGCTCGCTTAGAGACTTTGACGCGGTGGACAATAATTGAATCACTATCGACGCGGAAATGTAAGGAAAAATATTCAGCGCCAAAACCGACATTCTGGATAATGACCCGCCCGCGAACACGTCGAACATTCCGAGCATTCCAGAACCTCCATCAAATAAATGCAGAACCGCAGACGC
>JAITLD010000035.1 GCA_031278055.1 Rickettsiales bacterium
TGACGAGTTGGATTTTGAGTGGGATGAAACGAAGCATCAAAAAAATGTCAAAAAACATGGGGCTATTGATTTTCATGATGCGATGATGATATTTGATGACCCGCAGATTAAGATATACCCAGATACTCGGAAAGATTACGGCGAAAACAGGTTTAATGCATACGGTTTTTCAGATGGACGATGCCTACGGGTTTGTTTCACGATCCGCGGTGAAAATACGATAAGAATAATAAACGCTTTCAAAGTGCATGAAAAAGAATGGAGAAAATATTATGGCAATAACTAGAACGACTTTAACCAATGCGCGCGCCTATACCAAGGCTCATAGAGCGGAACTGAATGCCAAATATGCGGCGGCGCCAGCAGTTGATGACGGCTTTGCGGATTGGGCGGAAAAAAATGATATAAAACCCGTCGCGCGCGGATTTGCTGCGTTCAAAGAATATATAAACAGAAACGGGCGGCCGAAGCTCGAGGATCCAAAGGTCAGTATTTCGATTCGGATTCCCCTGTCCTATGCTGCCAGCATGCGGGCGACCGGACCAGGCTGGCAGACCCGCATGAGCGAATACATTGTTCGCGGGATCAAGCGCGGTGAATTGCGACCCGCGGCATAAATAATCTATATTGAACTTCCGAAACATATTTAATAAATCAGCAATTTATTTTCGGAATAATATTTTCATGATTTGTCCGATGTGTACCAAAATAACTCATCTTTTAAGATTCTATTAAAAAAACAATAAATGCCCTATTTGGACGAAAATCTAATCTGGAATTTCAAAGTTATACGAGCCGTTTTTTTTACACAAATGTGATATTTTCACATTTATCTTGACTTTTTATTACCAAATTGGTAATATCGCCCCAAACAAAGGGCAAAATCCATGTTGATAAACTTTTCTGTATCCAATCTCACTTCTTTTAAGGACAAGGTTACCCTATCCATGGAAAAAACTCCGATACAAAAACATCCGGAGCATATAATCCATACTAAATTGCTTTCCGGCGCCGCCGTTTATGGCGCAAATGCCTCGGGAAAAACCAATCTGTTGCAAGCAATGGGATTTCTCGGAAGATTCACTTTGCTACAAAGTATAACCTCATTAAACGTTTTAAATTCGTTTATGATGAAGCCTAATAATCCGACAGAGTTCGAAGTGAATTTTATATCGAATAATATAAAATATCTTTATAAACTTTCCTTCTCTGCAACAGAAATCTTGAACGAGGAGTTGTGGTTTTCCGAAAAGACAAAACAGAATCTTATATTCAAAAGAAAAGGAATCCATAAAGAGCTTGGAAAACTATTCCAAGACGATTGGTATAAAAACAGAAGCTTCCCAAAAGATATAACCCTGCTTTCTAAAATATTGGGCGACGGTGTTGTCGATAATAATATTACGAATCATGAGCACTTTGTAAATGTTCTGGAATTTTTGACCGGCATCACGTTCTTCAACCCGAAAACGGAAGTTCCAATTGGCATGATTTATAACGCATTCAACAGGCCAGAATTTAAGAAATTTTTGTTGGCCCTATTGCGACAGGCAGATTTTGGAATAACCGATATAGAATTCAAACCAATGAATGATATATCCCAAGAGCAGGCGGCGAAAGACCCACAACTATCACAACTTGTTCCAGGAAAAGCGGTGATCAGCCAATTCGGGGACGATTATAGCATATTCACGATAGAAGACGGGAAAATCAAAGGACAAATACTGATTGCCAAACACGGGGATGTTCCATTTATTTTTTCAAGAGAATCGGCGGGAACAATAAAACTATTCAAACTCGGTTTTCTATTGTATTCGTTCAAAAATTCGAAAAGAAGCAAACTTCTTCTGATAGACGAGTTCGACGGCTTGTTTCATCCATTTTTGACGAAAGTCTTGTTACAAAGCCTGTTGAATAATCATTTAGAAGGGCAAATTATAGTCGCGCTGCACAACACAATGTTGTTAAGCCATACAATATGGCGGGTGGACGAAATATGGTTCACAGAAAAAGATGAATCCGGAGCAAGTCGGCTGTATCCATTGACCGATATAAATCCAAGATTCGATAAAGACTTAGAGCAGGATTATATCAATGGAAGATACGGGGCGATTCCATTTTTGGGCGGAGAAAAACAATGGCAAGAAATAATCAAATAATCCTTGGACACAAGAACCCGAAAAAAATAATTTATCTTGCCTGCGAGGGAGGGGCTTCCGGAACAGAATGGACCTATATCAAACAGCTATGCGATAAATATAATTGTTTCATCGTGCCAATGGACAAGCGTTCCCCTGATCCGGAAACTCTTGCGGACATAGCAATGGAATATTCGCGCCGCAGCCCGACTTGGCGCGGCAAAAAATCAGAAATATGGATTGTATTCGACAATGACGCGCCTGCAAAAGTATTGGCAGCATTCACAAAAATAGACCAATATAATCATATTAAAAAATCAAACTGCCTGTCAATTAGTATCGCGTTCAATGCGCCGACAATCGAGACATTTGGATTGCTTTGCTGCAGAGTCTTCAAGATTTCCGGAAACGCGCGCCGCAATCAGACAAAACTTCATATAAGCATGCCGAAATACGAACATACAAAAAATCCACAATTTGACTTTGATATGATGGAATCAGGTTATGCCACGGCGGTGCATTATGCTATGAATTGGCAAAATTCGCTGGCAGGCGCCCCAGAATACACCGCATGCCCGTTTGCCGGAATTTACAAGCTGACGGAAAGCATTAAAAAATAACGAAAATTGAACTTCCGAAACATATTTAATAAATCAGCAATTTATTTTCGGAATAATATTTTCATGATTTCGGAATATACGTCCTCTATCACCACGCTGGCGTCAATCGTGAAGAAATTATCCCCCAATCTCTTTCGCAGGAACTCTATCATCGGCTCTGTTTTCTCGCGATATTCGGCAAAACGCTTCGGAAGTATCGTCGGATCCAAGTCGTCTTTGCGCGGAGCTTCGCCTTTTTGCAACGCATTCGCGACGCGTTTGTCGCGCCGGAACAGCGACACCTCTTCGCTGATTTCAAGAAAAAAAGCAATCACATCGAACCGCGTATCGTCGACCTTATTCAGCAGCCATTCGACCTGCGGAATGCTGCGCGGATATCCGTCCAGTAGCAGGTCCCTGCCCGGCGTCAATTTCGGCGCGACCATTTCGTTCACTATATCGTCGCCGACCAAATTTCCGGAATTGATAATTTCCGCGACCCTTTTCCCCAATTCGCTTTCCGGGTCAAGCGACCGAAACAAGTCGCCGGTCGAAATGTGAACGGTATTCGGCTGCCAGCTCATAATCTGGCTGATTCCCCCCTTGCCGGCGCCCGGCATTCCGGTCAGAATTATAATTTTGTTTTTCATAATTTTATTTTCCTTTATCCCTTTTGCCCGACCGCGAAGATTGCCATCCGATAATCTTTTTCTCATAATCCACAACCGCGCCATTAAAGCCAATCATTTCCCCATTGTCAAGCTCCAAAATATCACCGGCCCCAAAGTTGTGGACAAAAACCACGCGCGCGCTCGATTCGGCGATTCTCATTCCAATCAAATCGGCGACGTAATGTTCTCCCTTTTTCAATTCTGGCAAATCGGCGCGGTCGACGAATAATTCGGTTCCGCGCAACTTTTCGGCGGCCGCGCGGTCGTTCACGCCGTCCATCCCGCATATCGCCGCATTCGGTCCGGCGGAGCGGACAAAACGGATTCCGGCATTCAAATTCTTAAAATCGGCGGGCGATTCCGTGAATGTCCGCACGCGAAATTCGCCGCGCAGACCCTGCGCCGCGACGATTTCCCCTATCAAGATTTTCGCCCTGTCCGACATTTCCGCCAGTTTATCATTTTTTGTTGGAAATGCAAAGATTTTGATTTATAATTTTGGCATTATGAAAACGGCAATCGAGCCCGCGCGGGCGGAAAATTTTTCACAATGGTATCAGAACCTGATCGTTGCGGCGGACTTGGCGGAAAGTTCCCCGACGCGCGGCTGCATGACCATAAAGCCGTATGGCTGGGCGATTTGGGAATTAATGCAGAGCGAATTGGACAGGCGTATCAAGGCGCAGGGCGTGCAGAACGCGCAATTTCCATTGCTCATTCCGACCGAATTTTTGAGCCGCGAGGCCGAGCATGTCGCGGGTTTCGCAAAGGAATGCGCCGTAGTCACGCACCACCGCCTGAAAATGATTGACGGGAAACTGCAGGCCGACCCTGAATCGGAACTGCCGGAGCAATACATTATTCGCCCGACTTCCGAAACCATTATAGGCGAGGCGATGTCGCGATGGATTCAATCATACCGCGACCTGCCGATGAAGCTGAATCAATGGGTGAATGTCATGCGATGGGAAATGCGCACGCGCGTATTTCTGCGCACGTCCGAATTTTTTTGGCAGGAAGGGCACAATGTTTTCGCGACCGCCGAAGAGGCGGCCGCCGACGCGCTGAAAATGCACAATGTTTATACGGATTACATGCGCGACATTCTGGCAATCGAATCTATAACCGGCGAAAAAACGCCCGACGACAGATTCGCGGGCGCCGACCATACCTATACCCGCGAGCATATCATGCAGGATGGAAAAGCCCTGCAAGTCGGAACCTCGCACGATTTGGGACAGCATTTCTCCAAGGCCTTCGGGATAAAATTTCTTGGAACAGACGGGCGGCAGCATTTCGCGCACACCACCAGTTGGGGAACGTCAAGCCGAATGATTGGCAGCGTGATTATGTCGCACAGCGATGACGACGGACTGATTCTGCCGCCCGCAATCGCGCCGTATCAGGTCGTTATCATTCCGATTTTGCCGGAACAAAACGAATACGCGCGCAAAATCGCGGAACAATTGAAAAAATTCCGCGCCCTGGTCGACGACAGCGACACGCGCGGCAGCGATAAAATGTGGAAATGGATAAAAAAAGGCGCGCCGCTGCGAATTGAAATAGGCGGAATCGAGGCCGCCGACAAGACAATAACCATAACCCGCCGCGATATCGGAAAGACCGGCAAGGAAACGATACCCGCCGAAAGTTGCGCCGGTCATGTCGAAAAATTATTGGCTGCGATTCAATCCGACCTGCTGAAAAAATCGCGGGAACGGAACAAGCAAATGATTCATAACGTCGACAGTCTCGCGGAATTGGAAAAAAATCTGGCCGCCGACACAATCGGATTCTTTCGCATGAAATACGAACAGACTTTAAGCGCCGACTTTGACGCGATGGTTGAAAAATATAAAATCAGCCGCCGCTGCCTCGACGATTCCGATTCGACATTCGTATTTGTCGCGAAAAGTTATTAGCCTTTGTTATTTTCGCTCGCAAATGGTATAATGACCCCGAGGGAAAAATGACATTCAACGACATATTAAAAGAATCATGGCTGTCAATCAGCGGAAA
>JAITLD010000043.1 GCA_031278055.1 Rickettsiales bacterium
ATTATAAATCTAATTAAGCTTTGTTAATTCTTAATTCGCTTTCATTTTGACTTCATCAATCAATTGCTTGTCGATGGTATCGAGTTTGGCTGGCTGGAATTCAGGATTCGTCACGGGGGCGGACACATCCTCTGGAATAACTTCAACAGCCTCTTCTGTTGTATTATCGATGGGGTTGTCATCGTGATATTCGCCGAATGTTTTGGAATCGTATTTATCCGCAAACCTTTCCGGCAGATTTATATAATCCATGGGACTGTATCCGTCGGACGATATTTTTCTTGAAGACGGCCTTGTTAAGTTATAGCGCGTTGTCTGATAAATCGGTTTTATGAAATTCTGCGGCGCTTGCTTTTTCACAGCCGGACGACGAACCCCGTTTAACTGCATGACCGACAATGCCCTTTCATTCTCGCCGTTCGGAAGCAGTCGGACTAACCCGTCGAGCCCGTAGTATCCGCTGGGGTCAAGAAGATACGCGCCAACCGGCTTGCCGCCGCTTAAAGACTTGATTGCCAGCATGGCCGCGTCATATCCGATTGTATTGAATCGGTTTGGCCGCGCCCCCTCTATTTCCGAATACAATCTCACAAAATCGTCCGATATGCGCGGCAACCCCGCGTATTCTCCGTCGGCCAGCGCCGCGTCGCGATAGCTTATTTCCGTATCCCATAACGCCGACCCGTAAAACATGGTTTGTCCCGCCGACACATCGTAATATCTGAGATACGACCCAAGCTGTTTGCTGTCGCCCGCGCTCCCGAGAAACAAAATTGCGTCATACGGGACATCGCCCAAGGAATCGCGTTTGTTCAAGTCTTCCAACTGCAAGCGGACGGGTTCTTTTTCAGCCAATGTCATTTTTTGATTTATAAGGACATCGGCCAAAATTTCCTTGGCATGCATAAGATTGTCGACCCGCGATTTATACATCGATACGTCTTCGGCCAAATTTTTCATTTCGTCGGTATTTTGCTCTTCGTAAAAATATAATCCCGCGATATCGACATCGTAAATTTTCGCCGACTCAATCGCGTTGTTTGCGAGCATATAGCCGGTTTGCGTTTCGGGCGCAAGAATCACAAGCCTGCTTTTATCCTCGCTCTTTATCTGCTTCACAATTGATTCGACCGCCTGATTTGGCAGCAACGCGAGCGTGAATATTCCGTCGCCGAGGACACGTTTGGCCGATGTGAATGTGAGGGCTGGAATTTTCGTTGGTTTCATGGACTTTAATATTTCAACATCATCCGCGAACAACGGGCCTATAAGCATGTCGGGATTATTGGATAAAACCATGTCTATCACGCGCCTTTTGTCATCCGGCGTTCCCCCGATATCATGGAATGACACCATTATGTGTCGCGGTTGTTTTTGGAAGAATGCGATTTCAATCGCGTGCTGTATTCCGATACCGAGATTTCCCCCCGCGCCGGACAACGGCAGCAGAACGGATACGGTTTTTATCGTATTGTCATCGGGGGCGCCGCCGTAAAGGTCTGTTTCCGAAATTGCGGACGGGGTCGCGCTCGGCTCGACCTTGCTCCATTCCTCGCCCCATTCGACGGGTCCTTGGCAACCACAAAGGAACAACAATCCGCCAAACAACAAAAACGACAGCTTCTTCATAAACATTGAAAATATCCTTACTTTGGTATATTATAACAAAAAGGACGATAGTTATGCAATCTGGTTCGGGACATTTTTTGTAATGGTCAAAAAAGTTCTATGATTGCGAAGGGTGATAATGAAAAACGGATTGTATATTGTTGGAACGCCTATCGGAAACTTGGGCGACTTTTCACCGCGAGCGGTCGAAATCTTGAAGTCCGCGGACCTGATCGCGTGCGAGGATACGCGCGTATCAAAAAAACTTGCCTCTTATTTCAAAATAAAAACATCGATGATTGTTTTTGCCGAGCATAATGAGATTGAGGTATTGCCCGGCCTGGTCGGGCGAATTCAGTCGGGCGAAATAGTCGCCGCTATAACAGATTCGGGAATGCCGGGAATTTCCGACCCGGGATTCAGATTGGTTCGCGCATGCAGGGAAAGGGAATTGCCGGTGTTTGTGGTCCCCGGGCCGACGGCCGCGATTTCGGCATTGGTATTGTCCGGATTCCCGACGGACAAGTTCACGTTCTGCGGATTCTTAAAAGGCGAAAAAGATTTGATTGAAAACAACAGAATTCGCCATACGATTATTTTTTATGAATCGCCGAACCGTATCATGTCGACGATAGCCTCGTGCGCGAAAATCATGCCGGAACGAAAAATCGCGATAGTGCGCGAAATTACCAAAGTGCACGAGGAAACGATTATCGGATATCCGGCGGACTTGATTAATATCGAGCCGCCGATGGGCGAGATAGTTCTTTTAATAGCGCCGGCGCCGGATAAGAAAATCACAGACGATGAAATTTCCAATATTGTGAAGGATGTTATTGAAACCTCCACATCCGCAAAAAATGCAGCTGCGGAAATTGCCAATCGGGCCGGTATTTCTAAAAGAAACGCTTACGAAATGGTTGTAAAGAATGGAAAATAAGATTTTGAAATTTAACGTGGGGCGCAAAAAATACTCGTATGACATAAAGAATAACAATCTTCATGTCGTGGATAAAAGCAAGTTTTACTACCACCATATTTATAATAAAAGTCTTCCGAAATGGATGAATAAAATAATAGGCCTGGTGCTGGGGGAAAATGTGAAATGATAAAATTCATGGGCTCGTTCGGCGAAGTTTCGGATTTGCCGAAACATCCGACAATTCGCGAATACGCGTTTGTGGGGCGGTCGAATGTCGGAAAATCGTCTCTATTGAATGCGCTGGTCGCCAAACCTATCGCCAAGACATCGAACGCGCCGGGACGAACCCGAACGCTAAACCTGTTCAATTGGAACGATAAAATATGGCTGATGGATTTGCCAGGCTATGGCTATGCGCGCGTATCGAAAGAGGAGCAAGTTAAATGGATGAATAGGCTCATAGATTACCTTTTGTCCCGCATGGAATTAAAAAAATTGTTTATATTGATTGATTCTCGCCATGGGATAAAAAATTCCGATAAAACGATAATTGATTTTTGCAAAGAGAAAAAAATTTCCTATAAAATTATCTATACAAAATGCGATAAAAAAGATTCGCAAAATTTTTCCGATGGAATCATGACAAGCTCGGAAAAGAAAATCGGAATCGACGAAGTGTTAAGAGAAATAAAATGATTTGCCAAATAACAAATCCGACAAAGATGATTGAAACGCTGGCGTCCTTGATTATAAAGGACGGGACGGATTTGTCCGATGTTCTGGTGTTTGTTCCAACACGCAGGGCGGGACG
Source organism: Rickettsiales bacterium (assembly GCA_031278055.1). Taxonomy (GTDB): domain Bacteria; phylum Pseudomonadota; class Alphaproteobacteria; order Rs-D84; family Rs-D84; genus JAISGC01. The sequence continues at coordinate 3,342 of JAITLD010000043.1, forward strand.
GAAGTTAGAGAAATTTTTATCCGATAAATTCGACGGCGCCGCCATAATGCCGAAAATAGTCGGTTTGGGCGAAGGCGACGATTCTGCGGATGATACGGACGCGGCGGGAAAAACGGAAAGAAAGATAATTCTGGCGAAAATACTTTTGTCGGTTGCGGATAAAATCGGCGTTCCGTGCAGTTTCGGGGGCGCGCTATCTGTTGCCGGAGAATTGTTGGTCTTGCAGGACTACCTCGAAAACGACGGGATTGACGCGCGCGATATTGATTGGAATAACATGATTCCCGATGAAAGAAAGGCCGCGTTTTTGAATCTGCTCAAAAATGTCGATATCGGGCCGACCGCGACGCAAGTTCGGAATAATGGAATACGGAATTGGAAAAATCATTTGTCGGAATACAGGTCTGTATTTTGCTGCGGCTCGACCGCGTCCGTGAAGCCGACGAGAGACTTAATGGACGAAATCGCGAGAATGCCGAATGGTTATGTTATTCTTCCGGGATTGGTGTCGGATTCGAACGATATAGGCCGCGCAGACCCATATTGGTCCGTAAAGAAATTTCTTGCGGGGCGAAAAATCGAAACTATCGATGTCGGCGGCGCGGAAAAAATGACTTTTTTTAATAATTGTTTCAATAACGATTTATCTGGAAAAACGTTAAAAGGACCGGAAAATATAATACAAATCGATTGCGATACGGAATCGGAAGAGGCGGCTTCTGTCGCGATGGTTTCCGCAATGGCAAAGGCGTCGGGCCAGTCTGTTTTGATTATAACTCCGGATGTTTCCGGCGAACAAAGAATCAAAGCGGCATTATCCGGCTATGGCCTAAGCGCGGATTCATCTGGCGGAGTGCCGTTATCGCAAACGCAAATCGGACGATTTTCCGGACTCGTTTTCGATTATTTGAATGGCGATGAAAACAGGGATGTAATTGCGGCAGATTTAAGGCAGATTGTCGGCGCGAAAAATATCGCCGTTTTGGATAAATTAAAATACGATGGCAATTTGTTTGATTTTTTAATTACCGCGGCGAACAAATTAAATTATGAAATCGGCGATATTGCGACAGCAGAGGTATTTTTCGATAAAGTTTTGGAGTTATCAAACATGGCCGAAAAATACGGTTTGGATTTTTCGGATGTATCCTCTGTTTTCTCCGAAGTTATGAAAAGCGAAACGGTTCGCGCCCCGATGTCGGACGACTACGATGTCGCGATACTCGGAACGGCCGAGGCCCGCATGCAGACTGCGGACGTCGTAATACTTACGGGATTAAACGACGGTATGTTTCCGAGCGACGGATTCCGTCATTCGTGGTTGCCCAGAAACATAGCGCGAAAAATCGGGTTG
>JAITLD010000066.1 GCA_031278055.1 Rickettsiales bacterium
CTTAACTCTTTGCTCGCAAAAGAAATGTGATTGTTTGCTCTTGACTTTTTATACATTTACTAAACTTTTCAAGCCCTATTCCCGCCTGCGCGGGAATGAAAAAACCCTGACGGGTTTTGTAAAAAAAGTGTATAGAACAAAACCGGGTAACGTTTTTTTTGACAAAGAACTCTGAATTGTAAATTGTTGTTCGATATGCTAGAATATCGGTTGTGAAGCGGCAAAAAAAATCTTTTCCCCGCGGCGATAAAATCGCAATGGCTGTGCGCAGGTTCGTAGCCGAAATCATTCGGGATCAATTCTCCGATTTGGGAATAACTATTGTTGACGCGGCGTCCGGCGACAAATTGCAATTCGTCCGAATTTTTTATCAGGGCGCGACGCATGATTTTTCAAAAATCAAAAATCAAATCCGTTACGAATTGGCGCGACGCATGAATCAAAAATATGTTCCGGAACTTGACTTTGTTCACGACAACACCCCCGATTCCGCAGACAGAATAGAAAAACTGTTAAAAAATATCTGATTTTTTGATATAATTTGCCAAATGATGTGGCTGTTTTTGGCTTTCGGAATCGCGATGATGTCCATGGGCGCCGATTGGATGGTCGGCGGTTGCTCGCGCCTGTCGCGCGCGCTTCATATTTCGGCCTTTGTCATATCCGCTCTGGTTATCGGAGTCGGAGGAAACCTGCCGGAAATCTTGATAACTCTTTTATCCGTAGGAACCGACATGGAATCGTCAATCCTGCCGATAATCGTATCATCGAATATCATAAATATTTTGGGAATCGTCGGAATATTCGCGGTCGTATCGCCGATTTATATCAATACCGTCTCAAAGCGAGAGGTTCGAATCCTGTTGATGTCGACCGCGCTGATGGCGATAATGTTGTATGACGGCCGTCTCGATTTCGCCGAAGGAATCGGCCTGTTCGCAATATTCATTTACTACCTGATGGGCGCGAAGCCGCGCGCCAGCCGGTATGACGTCATCGCGATGAAAGATTGGTGGCGGACCGCGGCCCTATTGGTGTTCGGAATCGGATTTTTATATTGCGGCAGCGAGATTTTTATGAACGGGCTTAATCAGATAGTCACGCGTTTTCATCTTGACGGCAGCGCCGCCGGAAGCCTGATCATCGCGCCCGGGACATCGGGGCCGGAAATCATCGTTTCGATTCTGTCCATCATTCGCAAACGTCCGGCAATTCTGATCGGAAATATGGTCGGCAGTTGCGTGTCGCACATTATTCTGGTCGGCGCGATTGCGGGCGTGATCGCCGAACCGACGACAGAATCTTTCGACGTCGTTTTAATGTTGCTTGCGACCATAATATTCTGCATAGATATAGTCGAGCGTAAAAAGATCACGCGGTGGAACGGATTGCTATACCTGTCGCTGCTTTGCTTGTATTTTTTGACCATTATGTTATAATTTTGTGAAAATATGGAGTTTATAAAATGACACGACGCGTTGTTATCACGGGCATGGGGATCGTTTCCTCTGTCGGAACGGGTATCGAATATGCCTGGAAAAACATAACCGCCGGAAAGTCCGGTATTGAAAAAATCACAAAATTCGACGCATCCGAATTGTCGTCCCAAATCGGCGGAATTCCGAAAATCGGGGCCGGCGACGGCGAATGCAATATTGACGCAATCGTCGATACCAAAGAGCAAAAGCGCATGGATTTGGTTTCCATCTATGCCATCGCCGCCGCGGACGAGGCGATAAAAGACGCGAATCTCGACGGCGTTGATCCGGAGCGTATCGGCGTTTCAATCGGCAGCGGTATCGGTGGAATCGAAACAATTTGCAATGCCGCCATGAATCTGCCGGCCGAAGGCGTGCGGCGCGTCAGTCCATTCTTTATTCCAAAGGCAATCAGCAACATGCCGGCGGGACAAGTATCTATTAAATACGGATTAAAGGGACCCAACATTGCAATCGTCACGGCATGCACCACCGGCACGCATTCGGTCGGCGAAGGCGCGCGGCTGATAGAGCACGGCGACGCCGACGTTATGGTTTGCGGCGGGACCGAGGCGGCGGTATCCGTTTTGGGAATGGCGGGATTTTGCGCCATGCACGCGCTGTCCACGCGGAATGACGCGCCGGAAAAGGCGTCGCGCCCGTGGGACAAGGGCCGCGACGGTTTTGTTATCGCCGAAGGCGCGGGCATTTTGGTTTTGGAAGAATACGAGCATGCGAAAAAACGCGGCGCCAAAATTTACGCGGAGGTCGCCGGATATGGAATGTCGGGCGACGCGCACCACATTACCGCGCCGGCGGAAAACGGCGAGGGCGGACTGCGCGCGATGAAGGCGGCTTTGCTTGACGCGAAAATGCAGCCGTCCGACATCGGATACATCAATGCGCACGGGACATCGACGGAACTCGGCGACATCGGGGAATTAAATGCCGTCAAAAATCTGTTTGATGGAACAAAAGTTTCCATGTCGTCCACGAAATCAATGACGGGGCATCTTCTTGGCGCGGCCGGCGCGGTCGAGGCGATTTTCAGCGCGCTTGCCATACGCGACGGGATAATCCCGCCGACAATAAACCTAGATGATCCGGAAGATATTGTCGGCGATTTCGATTTGGTTCCAAACGTCGCGAAGAAAAAAGACGTGAATGCCGTTTTATCCAATTCGTTTGGATTCGGCGGAACAAACGGCTCTATCATCTTGAAGCGAGCCACGTAGAGAGTGCAGAGTTTTTTGTCATTCCCGCGCAGGCGGGAATAGGGCTTGTGAGTTCAGAATTAAGAGTTCAGAGTTAAAAAAATTATTAATTATCAATTAAGCACTGCAATTCTGAAATCATAACTCTGAACTCTGAAATTTTAAGGCCATATTCCCGCCTACGCGGGAATGACAAACAACT
>JAITLD010000081.1 GCA_031278055.1 Rickettsiales bacterium
CCGCCAGCGCTGACTATGACAAAAAACTGTTCGCGCGCCGAATCCCGTCCCATAAACCCATCCGGCCGTGTCCTGGAATGACGAGAACATCGTCGGAAAATCCATAATTTTTCAATAACTCTATCGACCGCGCCAGCTGCGCGCCGCTTCCGGTTGGCAAATCGGTCCGCCCCGCAGTATTGTAAAAAATGGTGTCGCCGGAAATCAATATTTTTTCCGCGGGAAAATAAAAGCACGCGCTGCCGGCCGAATGTCCCGGGGTCTTTATGATTTCCATACCTGGAATTTTCGGCGCGAATGCGAAATCAAGCGGCTTTGACGACACCGCCGGCAAATCAAAAAACTCCGCGCGGATTTCATTCGACCAATCCAGCGTCGGCAAATCGTCCGCATCCATAAACCATGGAACATTCAATCCGGACAGGGCGGAAATATGATCGATATGCGCGTGGGTGGCAAAGGCCGCGTCAATGCGCAGGTCGCGCCAATCATCGGGCATACCGGCGGGATCGAAAACATAAGTCTTGCCATCGGCCCGCAAAATCGCGCAATTGTTTTCAAGCGCGCCCAACGTCCTGATTTCTATTTTCATAATTCACATTTCGTCCGGAATTTTCAGGCCCATCATATCTATGCAGGCCGAAAGCGCGCCGACAGCTTTCTTCGCAATCGCAATGCGATTCGAATCGATTTTTATCGGGCAATTGTGATAAAAGGCGTTTGCCGATTGACACAGATCGTATGCGTAATTCGCCAGAATATCCGGCGCCCTCTTATCGAACGCCATCCGAATCATTTTTGGAAATTCCAGAATTTTCAACAGCAAATCCCGCTCGTATTCGCTGGAAATATCCCTGATTTCCGATTGTCCGTTGCCGATTGATTTTTTGAGCGCGCTGTTCAACCGAACTGCGGTGTAAAGAATATACGGCCCCGTCCTGCCCTCGAATTTAACGACCGCCGCCGGATCGAAAGAATAATCGCTTTTCACATCGTGCGCGAGGTCGTTGAATTTCAGCGCGGCCAACGCGACCATCCCGATTGTTTCATCCGGCAAATCCGGCGCGTACTCGCGCGCCGCGTTCTCGACCATTTCGATTATGTCGACAAGCGTCGCGACGTTGCCGTCGCGCGTTTTGAACGGCCGCCCGTCCGCGCCGTTTATTCCGCCGAAATATGGAAACTCTAAATTTTCGGCCGGATACAATCCCGACATTTCCGCGACGCGGAATAATTGCTTGAAATGCAGCTGCTGCCGGTAATCCGTAAAGTAAATGATTTTGTCGGGTCCGTCTGTGATTTTGCGATAGTAAATCGTCGCCAAATCGGTTGAATCGTAAGTGTCCGCGCCGCGCGAATCGTAAAACATGAACGGCGGCATCGGCGCCGTGTCCGTATCGCGCTTTAATTCCACCACCGTCGCGCCGTCGCTTGTCTTCAACAGATTTTTTTCGCGCAAAATTTTTTCGACGGGCGCCAGATATTTCGCGGCGTTCCTTTCGCCAAGATTATTATCGAACGGCAGCATGTTTAATTTTTTAACGACATAATCCATATCGGCCATGCTGATATCCAATATTTTTTCATACAGCGCGAAATAGTCGGGCCGGCCGTCCTGGAATTCTTTTTTGATTTGCAAAACCTCTGCGAGAAAATCCGGATTCTCTTTCGCATGCTTTGCCGCCGCGACATAATAGCCGTTGAATCCGTTTTTTTCGATTTGAAAATCCGGCCTGTTCCAATCGTCCGGAAAAAGCCGCATAATCCACGCGATTACAAGCGCCATGGGTTTTCCCCAGTCGCCGATATGGTTGTATGAAACCGGCCGATGTCCCAAAAATTTCGCAATGCGATAAAAAGCGTCGCCGACAATGCTGCCGCGCAAATGCCCGATATGCAGTTCCTTTGCGACATTGTACGCGCCATAATCCAAATCCAAGACCCGCGGATTTTCGGCTTTGTCCGGCCGCATATTGTTGACGGCCCCGATTATGAATCCGTTTTTGATTTTTATATTGATGAATCCGGCGCCCGCGACTTCCGCAGATTCGACAAACGGGATTTTTTGAATTTTCGGCAGCATTTCGGCCGCTATCTCTTTGGGATTCCTATGTTCGGATTTGGCAATCTGCATCGCGATATTCGTGGCGAAATCGCCGAACGATTTTTCTTTTGGAACATCCAGCGATAGATTCTCGGCGCCGACCGCACTTTTTATTTCAGATAAAATAGAATCAAAAAAAAACATAATCGTTTTAATTAATAATTTAACTCTGAACTCTGAACTCTGAACTCTTAGGTCCCAATTATTTTGGCATTTTTGTTTCGATAAACTCGACATGCTTGCGCACGCGCGGGTCGTATTTGCGCATTTTTAGTTTTCCGGCCGTATTTTCACTCTTGCTATTTTTCGCCTTGCAGTAAAAATATCCCGTCTCCGGATTGTGCATTTTTATGATGACCTTTGCTGATTTCTTATTTGCCATGATGAACCGCCTCTTTTCGTTTCGCGCATTCTAGTGCATTTTTTGCGGAAAATCAAGCGG
>JAITLD010000019.1 GCA_031278055.1 Rickettsiales bacterium
CCCTCTGCTGTTTTAGCGGCTTTTGCAGCCTTGGCTGTATCGATAGCCCTACCTATGGCACCTGAAGAGATAGCACCTGCTGCGACACCGGCGCCTGCGCCAAGCATAGCGCTGGAAGCCGCGGTCTGGCTACGCGTCAGCCGATAGGCGTTTTCCTTCCTGTCATTGCGAGGAATAATTTGCATGCGCCTTTGGCGCGGCAAATTATGACGAAGCAATCCAGTAAAATAAGCCGCCGCGCCAAAGGCGCGGCACAATATTAGACTGGATTGCCGCGTCGCAGTTTGCCCGCGCTTTCAGCGCGATACAAACTGCTCCTCGCAATGACAGGAGGGAGCCAAAGGCGCGGCACAATATTGGACTGGATTGCAGAGCCTGCCCCTGTGGGGTCGCTACGCTCCTCGCAATGACAGGGGAGCGCTAAAGGTGCGGCACAATATTGGACTGGATTGCAGAGCCTGCCCCTGTGGGGTCGCTACGCTCCTCGTAATGACAGGGCGGGCTACCTTGGCTCCCAGGACATTTTCAATCCGTTCAACAGATTTATCAACTCGTCAGTCAAATCACGCCAATCGGGATTTATGCTTTCAATCAATTTCATTTTGTTTTCCCGCGGTCCGGATTTTATTTGCTTTTCGCGGGCAATCGCGTCATGGACATAGCGATAGCTTTCCAAATATCCAAGTTGGTCGGTCTTGTATTTTGATGAAAATGAAAACGGGTTCCTTTTATTTTTATACTCGCGAATCCTGCGGAATATGTCGTTCGTGACGCCCGTGTATAATGTTCCGTTTCTATGACTGAATAAAATATAGACGTAGTATGTTTTCGACATGATATTCAAATAACTTTACTTAACCGTCCGGACCTGCCGAAATAATACCGTCCGCAAACTCAATCGCCGCCGGCAAAGAAAAGTCATTTTTTGATGAAATTATTGTTTCGCCTTTTCTGACTATCGCGTACCCGCGGCGAAGAACATTTTTATACGACAGGCTTTCCAGCATTTGTCCCAAATGGTTTATCCTTTGGATTTCAATTTGCAATTTGTTGCCGACGGATAATCGCAAATTGTGCAACGAATCGTTTAATCGTCCCTTGTGGTCGGCCAGCATTTGCAACGGGCTTTTGATTGCGGTTCCATCGATTCTCATCTGCGCGCTTTGCAAGCACGACGTAAAATTGTTTTTCAACATTGTCCCAAATTTTTCCAAATCTGAGAAAAGGCTCTGTTTCGTCGGCACTACTATTTCCGCCGCGCCGGTCGGCGTGGGCGCGCGCAGGTCCGCCGCGAAGTCGATCAACATCCAGTCCGGCTCGTGCCCAACGCCCGAGATGACCGGTATTTCGGATGTGGCGACCGCGCGGACTACGATTTCCTCCGAAAACGGCAACAGGTCTTCGAGCGCGCCGCCGCCACGCGCGACGATAATCACATCCGGCCGCTCCGCCCCCGCTTTGCGGGGGGATGAATTCGGCAGGGAATTAAAATATCGCACGCCGGCTGTAATCTCGGCCGCCGCCGTTGTGCCCTGAACCTGAACCGGATATAAAATTATATGAACGGGCAGGCGGTCCCGTAATTTGTTCTGAATATCCTGAAATGCCGCGCCGGTCGGGCTGGTCACAATCCCGATTGTCCGCGGAAATCGCGGCAGCGGCTTTTTCCGCGATGTGTCGAACAATCCCTCCCTTGCCAGCTTTTGCTTTCGTTCTTCGAGCATTTTCAGAATACTGCCGACGCCCGCGATTTCAATTTCTGAAATAATCATCTGGTAATTGCTGCGCGCCGGATAGGTCGTGAGTCTGCCGGTTGTTATCACCTCGACTCCGTCGGACAAATCGAAATTGACGGGCGTTCCGCGCCAGATGATTCCATTGATGACGGAATCTTTGTCTTTAATCGAAAGATAAATATGGCCGCTGGCGGCGCGGGTTATTCCCGACAGCTCGCCGCGGATTTTTATGCGCGAAAATGTTTGTTCGACAGTGTTTTTTAGCAACTGCGAGATTTCGGTAACGGAAAAGATTTGATGTTCGTCCATTTCTATTATCGATTTATTTCACGCTCACGACATTCGCGTCGCCGAATAAATTAAGCGCGTCGGCGACCAATGGATCGTTTTTTATTTCCGCCCGCGCGGATTCCGACACGGTCATTTTGTTTTCTGTTTGCGCAAGTTCGATTTCCCACGCCGCGTCCGTTTTATTTTTTAGATACGCAGACAGATTCGCGGCGAAATTTCCGTCGCCTCCCTTGTAATGCAGCTTTATTTTTCCATACGTGAATTCTAATACCTCGCTGTTGTTGTTCCATTCGGAAAACAAAATCAGTTCTTTGTCGGCGGATAATGAATTCGATAAGTCCGCGGCGGAATTTATAGAATTTTTATTTTCCTTTGTTTGCCGACCGCCGTCAGTTTTTTTTCCCAATTCGTTCAGAATCTGGCTGACGGGCGGCAGGTCCGATATGTTCATCATGCGGATAATTAGCATGTCGAAATTCTGTTTTGGATTTCCGGCGGATTTCAATTCGCCGACCGCCGCAACCATCACCTGCCAAATTCGCGACAGGGTGTTTAACAATACGTCCGTCGTGATTTTTTTCATCGCTTCTTTTTGATCTGGCGTAAAAGGCGCGTTTTCCATCGAGGCCGGCGCGATTTTTCCCCTTGTCGCCCAATGCGTCCATTCCAGCATATCGTTCAAAACCAGACCCATGTCGCTGCCCGCGTTGTAGATTTCATCCGTTTTGCTCATCGCCGATTCAATATCGCCCGCGAGAATTATCTTCATAAAATCCGTCACCATCTGCCTGTCCGCGCGGCGAAGCATTGTCATCACGGATTCGTCCGTCACATGCCCGCCTGTCTGCGCGATCGCCTGATCCAGAATCGATAGGCCATCGCGCACCGATCCGTCGGCGGCGCGCGCAATCAGTTCCGCCGCGATGTCGGACAGTTCGACCTTTTCCAGCGCGGCAATCGACAGGAAATGCTTTTTCAAAACATTAACCTCGACCCGCGCCAGATCGAACCGCTGGCATCGCGATAGAATTGTTATTGGAACTTTTTCGATTTCGGTCGTCGCCAGAATAAAGATTACGTATTCCGGCGGCTCTTCCAAAGTTTTCAGCAATGCGTTGAACGCCGATTTGGACAGCATATGCACTTCGTCGATAATATAGATTTTATAGCGGCCATTCGTCGGGCGGTATTGCACGGCGTCCAGAATATTGTCGCGCACGTCGTCCACGCCAGTGTGCGACGCGGCGTCTATCTCGATAACATCGATATGCTGTCCGGCGGCGATCGCCTTGCAATTCTCGCATTCCCCGCACGGGGTCGCGGTCGGCTTGTCGCCTGCGGTGCAGTTCAGCGCCTTGGCCAAAATGCGCGCGGTCGATGTTTTTCCGGTCCCGCGGATTCCGGTCAGAATGTATGCGTGCGCTATTCTTCCCGTATTGATCGCTGCGGTAAGGGTTTTTACCAAAACGTCTTGCCCGATTAAATCCTGAAATGTCTGGCTGCGGTATTTGCGGGCCAGAACTGTATAGTTATCCATATTGTTTCCTTTCCGGAAAATCATACCAAAAAAAAGCGGCCCCGCCAGTTTTTTTTAACAAAATAAAACAATTGATAATTAATAATGTGTGCTGGCAATTAAATTATGAACATGCGGGGCCAGGGCCCAAATTCGTAATTCATTGTTTTTTTGCGGATTAAAAAACATTTTTATTTCCCTTGCAATTATGATATAATTATCGCAAATGAATAGGGAGTTTGGAATATGAAAAAGATTCTGACATTGTTTGTTGCATTGTTCCTGACGGCGGCCTCTGTGTCAGCTACCGATTACGGGCGCGGGCATGACGGCAATCCATATGCCGCCGGTACCGTGCGGGCTGGCGTGGCGGGAACGGTGGGCGTTCCGGCGGTGAGGGCGCCGACATTGCCTGTGCCTATAAATCCGACCCCGACGCCAGTAACGCCTGATCCAGTTGTTCCTGTTCAGCCGGCTACTCCGGCGTATAGTGTCGAAAATTGCATGAACGATTTGAGCAATTGCGTCGAAAGCAATCTGCCAAACGGGATATCGGCGCTATATAATGCCGATATGCGGAATAGCGTTATAAACGGAATGAACCTGTGCGGTATCGTCGTAGACAAATGTATGAACGAGACCGTGCGGACCGATGGGAACAAGGCATATTATGCGAAGAATGACGTGTGGATTGATTTTAATTCCCGCATAATTCAGCCGCAGTATTATTCGCATGTTCTAATGAAGACCGGTCTGACACCGAACCAGGCGGAAAACACGTGCCTGTTGTTGGATAGAAATGTTCTGGATTCATCCTTTAAGGGGATTGACGGGGGAAGCAACCCTGATAATCAAATGGGCTCGGTTGTGAATAACCAGCAGGGTCGCGGAAGTTATGCGCGTTGGGATGCGACGACGGGCGAATGTCTTGTACGCGTCGCAGCATATAATAAGGATGAGCTGATTACGAATAAATGGTTCGCTGTTGTAACGACGGCGGGTGACAACAAGCCGGCGGAGCAATGGGTAAAAGCGGGGTCGTCATTCTCTTGCAAAAAGGAATTGTTTGATTTCAACTTGATGAATCAAACAATGTCAGTTGCGGCCACGGCTGGTGTATGGGGCACGGTTGCCGGCGCGGGCGTTGGCGCATGGATCGGGGGCGCGAATTCGCATGCGAAAAGTTCCGCACTAATTGCAAATTTGTGTGAAGAGAAAGATTATAGACAATTACTTGAACAGACGATCAATGAGTTGAATTTGGAAGTGTCAGGCTCTTCTCCGTCAAGTGAAAATGGATGCAGAGGTGTGGTTGACATCTTAAATCAAGATAGAGTTCCAACCAAGGGGGCAAGCACCCAAAGCGTAGTAATAACATTTGGAAAATTTGCGTCAGGCGCGAGTGTACTTGAAGTTGGTGGCACTGCGATTACTGCTACTGCTGATTT
>JAITLD010000023.1 GCA_031278055.1 Rickettsiales bacterium
AACTTTCTCATTTTTTCACCGGAATCTTTTTAACCAATTGATTCGCCGTATTCCAAATTGTCTTTCCAAACGATTTCAAATTTTCGCCGAATTTGAAATCTACATTTTCGCCCGAAAGACCCATAACTCCCTGCAATTTCTTGTCGACCAAAGCGTAATAAACCGCGAAAAGAAATAACATCATCACCAGAAAATCCCATCCTTTGTCGAGATGCTTGAATGCGTCCGGATTCGCCGCGCGTTCCGCGTTAAAGCATAAAACGTAAACATCTTTATCCATCTTTCCGTCCGGCAAAGCGGACAGATTCTCGCACTTTTCTATAATCGCGTATTCAGCGACCGGATTGCTCGACATGGTCGATGTGAAAGCATACGAAGTCAGACTGTATAAAATCATAATTCTGATAGTTATTCCGACAACCTGCACCGCCGTCTTCGCAAGTATCTCTATCGCGCCTTTTGAAACGCCGCCCGCGATTTTTTTCCACACTTTATCAAAGGCGAACGAGGCTGCGATCAGCGGCAGGAAAATAATTATGAACACCAGGCCGAAAATGACATTCAGCACCTTGAATAAAACATCGATTCCAATGAATAAAAACATCAATACGATAACCAGTCCGGCAATCCATGTGAGAACGCCGCCGCCCATTCCGAGCCATGCGAAATTCATCATCGAAAAACCGGCGTTCGCGCCCGATAAAACCACGGCATTCAGATTTCCGATAACACACATAAAAGAATTGGAAACCCCGGCCATCAAATTATCGTCCCCGACGATTTCCATTCCGCATGTCGCCCCCTGATTCATTCCCGTCGCGGCCATGGACAGCGAGGTTCCGATGGACATCACGGGATAAACGACGGTATCGGATGTCGCCTTCATCACGCTTGTCCCGCCGACCCATGCCGCGCCCAGTATGGCCGCGACAATTAGAACACGTAATAATAAATCCTTAACCGCGTTAAACCATTCTTCCGTAAATTTCAGGGTTCGCGCGCCGACATCGTCCAGCTTTGCATTCTGTTCGTTCGCCTTTGTTATGACTTCGTAAGCCTTCCAAAACATGAATACGACCAATCCGACAACCATCAGAATCCAGGTATGACCGATTATCGCATTCCATAAAACTTCGGTCGCGTTTCCGATAATTAAAAACAATTTTTGAATATACGGACACAGAAAACACCCGTTTGCGGAGGCGATGTCGCAAATACCGTTTTCGCACGCGCCAATCGAATTTAGAAACCTAGGAAAAGATACATAAGGCAGGGACGTTCCACCGATGGACGAACTCAGATACCATATACCCACGCCGAGCACAATCGCCCATAAAACAATTTGAATAACAACTTTTATAATCGCAGCTTTCATTACGGTGTCTTTTCTTTGTTGTCTTTCTTGCTATCTTCTTTGCCGTCTTTATTCTCGTCATTTTTGTCAGACATCAGCGCTTTGATTTTTCCCGCCGCGCCATCGGCCAAATTCTTGGCGACCGTGGCGACTTTATCGGCGATATCCTCGCCCAGTTTCGCCTCTGGCTTTGCCCCGAATACGGCGAAAATATCCCCCCCTATGCTTTTTATCTGTTTCGCATTTGTCAGATAGTTCACAAGAAATCCTATAATGATACAACCCATCAAAGTCAGATTCACTAAATTTTCATCCGACAGAATATCGGGAGAAACGGTTCCGGCCAGAATATGTTTGATAATTTCATTCGACGACATGGCGTCCGATGAAAAGAATTTCGCGACTATAACCATGACGATCGTGTATGCTATGATTGCGACCGCCAGCGCGCAGATGGCGTTAATAACATCTTTTATCAGCGTCGGAGAAAAAGCATTTCCCATTTTTTTCACCCATTCCGCGCCGGACGAATTTTTGAACACGAAAAATACCAGCATGAACGGGAAGAAAAATGCGAACATCATCAAAGCGACGATGACATCAACGAAATAAAAGCAGAATCGCATGAACAGACGAAAAAATTCATACGCCAGATACGCGCCCATCATGAACATCAGAATATGTTTCAAAAGCGCCCCTATGCCAAGCAACGCCTTTAGGGAAAAGGCGTTTTCCATAACCGCCAGACCGAGTTTTATCATAACTTGAAACTGCGATATTGTCGTTTTCATCAAACTGATGATTTTGTCGCGCAATTCCGGACGGAAAAAGCCGTCATCCCCCATCGGCTGCGCCTGGTATGAAACTCTTTGCTCCACAAGGGACGCGTCAGTTTGCAAAACGCTCTGCGCGTAGAGATTGGTAACCTCCGCCACCGGCTCGAACGTAATCGATGAAATGATTTTTGGAAACGCGACTCCCATCCCGAGCAGGACGCAGACGACCAAGGAATTGATGAGCACGGGCTTGACCGAGTCCTGATACAGCCAATCTTTTTGGTCCTTGCTTTTGAAGTTAAGATAAACGACATACAGAGCGTAAAATACCCAGAATGCGACCAGAACAATCCATGCCCATGAAACCATCTGTTCATAAATCGCCGCGCCGGCCGCGGATATAATTTGAAACAGCCGGTCGAAAATCGGACATCCCCAGCATTGAACAAAATTGTCGACTGCATTCATTTCTTATCAGATTTTTCTGTCATAATTTTCCACGCCTTGACGCCCCAGTCGGCCGTATTTTTATAGACCCTTTTGGCATTATCGGCAACATGTTGATAAAAGTCGGTCATTTCGGAATCATTGACATATTTTCTAAGTCTTTCATTCGTTATCTTAAACACCTCGTACATAAGCCAAAAGGTCATGATTGCGGTCAGCCAGGTCACCGAATGTCCGCCGAACCCCTGAATTGAATCCGGATCGAAATTAAACAAAGCGCCGGCGATTGAAATATTAACCAATAATATGAACGCGACGGCAATCATCGCGATTATCAATTTTTTCAGCGATTCCACCATGTCTTCGAACGCGGGCCACGGATTAACCCACATTTCGGACGTATCTGGTTTGACGACATAAACCAAAACCCTGAATGGATATAAAATCAGGGATAGCCCGAACTTTATAATACCTTGAATAATAAGCAGGACCATGAACAAGTTTGATGAAAAAAAAGTCGCTATCAACATCAGGCCGGTTATTATGTTCAGAAATCCGCCGGTTCTCGAATTGGCAATTCCGACGCCTGAAAATCCGGAAAATAGAAAATCGAATCCGCGTTGAATAATCGTGTTGTTTACCCGGGAAATATTATCAATCGGCTGCACCAGAAATTCGCAGCTATCTTTCGATAAATACTCGCCCAAATCATCGGGGCATTTTTGCGGTGACGGCGCGGCATTTGGCAAAATCGTCGATGTAATCGAGTTGACGTAAATAGAGCCGAATCCCAAAAACGGATTAATGACGAAATGCGTTATATAATGCGGCCTCACTTGCAAAAGAATCACTATCGCGAACATGGCGCGCAACATGGGCTTCAAGACGCTTTTGCCGATAGACCAGCCATCGGCTTTGCCATCCCACATTTCGCCGCCGCCGGATAATCCAAATAATTCCAGCCATTTCTTCGGAAAATACATTTTTATCAGATATAATCCTATCGAAAACGCCAGCCATCCCCAAATTAACATGTAAATAATTCCGTTTCCGCCGCCGACAAAATAATCGTAAACCGCCATTGCGACGGCCATCATCGAATCCAGAACCAAGGGCACAACCCACGACAAAGAAAAGATATCTATCCACCCCTGCATGATCATATTTGTAGCAATTTTATGATATAATTGTAAAGAATAAACGACTTCTTTCCCTTTTCAGGCAAAGGGGCGGACGATGTCGCGCGCGCGCGGGCGGGACGGAAAAAAATTGAAGAAATTAAAAAAATTTTTACTGCCTTTGCTGCTTTACATTCCGTTCGGCGCAAAAGCCGCCGTGCCGATAATCGCAATAGCCTTGATTGCGGCGGGCGTCGCAATCGCCGGATTTTCAATCTATCGTTCTTTTGTTCCGGTAAATTTGTCCGGCGCGCTGGAATTTTTTTCCAGCTGCTGGTCATGCCGGATGTTTTCGGGAATTATCGAAAACTTTTCTATTTTCATTCCGAAACTATACGACGCAATCGGGGAAAATATAATTCCAATCGCGGCGGGGATGACGCTTGTTTGGTTCGCTTGGACTTTATTATCCGACTATATCAAAATAACATCCGAAACGAATGCGTGGAAAATCACGGGCGATTTCGGAACGCATATAATAAAACTGACTTTCGTCGTCGCGCTTTTGGCATTTCCCCTGCCGCGATTCATCATGAATACTTTCATAGAACCGGTAATGAACGTCGGCCTGTCGTATAACCGCATAGCGCGAAATTACATTCAGCCGGACGATACGAGTTTTGAAACATGTATCGTCGCGACGGCGCTGCAAGATAGCTCGGGCCTCGAAACCCAGGCATATAGTCCGAAACTGCGTCATAACATATTGTGCCAGATTGCGGAGTTTCATAGAATAACAGGATTGGGGATGACTGTCGGATGGACATTTCTGCAAATGGCATTCAGTTATGATTACATGCACAAGGTCGCGCTTGTTCCATTGTTTCCGAATGTGATTTTGATTTTCTCGGGGGCATTGATACTTTTAATGTTTTTATGGGCTCTTTTTCCCGTGCCGATTTATTTTTTCGAGGTTTTTCTGAAGCTAACTTTGGATTTATTAATGCTGCCGCTATTTCTGCTCGGCTGGCTGTTCAATAAATGGAATATATTTCCAAATGGCGGGGCGAAAGGCGTAAAGGAAATCGTCGACGAGGTGGTTAAAAACACGTGCGGAATCGCACTGGTTGGTTTGTTTGCCGGATTCGCGATTTTGTTTTTGAACGGGGTGATAGGCGCCGCTAACGGAATTGACGGATTGATTACCGCGTTGAAGGATAATAACAGCGATTATCTGATGGAAAGCCTTATGTTCAACAACGATAGTTTGATTGTCGTGATATTAGCGGGGATATTCATCGGCATGTTCATGAACGCGGTGCCCGTGTTGGTTAAAAAATTATTTAACAACGTAGAAATTCCAGAGGCCGAGAAATTGCAGACGGCAATATCGACAATATTGAAAAATACCTACAAGGGAATAAAAGGCAAGGTCAAGGCGCTGATGAAAGAAACAAAACCCTCCGGCGAAAAATGACCCGCTTGTTTCATGACAGCGTAGCCGTCATGAAACGGCAAGGCCTATGGAAGAGAGAGCACCGCGGCGCGGGAGCACGAG
>JAITLD010000049.1 GCA_031278055.1 Rickettsiales bacterium
GGCCATTCCGCCAGCCATGTTCGCGGCTGGCTTTTCTTCCGGAATTTCAGCCAGCACGCAACCGGTCGTGATTATCACGCCCGCAGTCGATGCGGCCACGGTCAGCGCCGTTTTCACAACTTTTGCCGGGTCGATGATTCCCATTTTCAGCATGTCGCCGTATTCCCCGGTCTGCGCGTTGTATCCATAGTTGTAATCCCGCGATTCCAAAACTTTGTTCACAACGACTTCGCCGTTGATTCCGGCATTTTCCGCAATCTGCGCCATCGGCCCGGCCAATGTTTTGCGCACGATGTCTATGCCGATATTCTGCTCGTCGTTCGCGCCTTTCAGTTTTGCGAGCGCTTCGACGGCGCGCGCCAGCGCAACGCCGCCGCCGGCGACAATACCTTCCGCGACTGCGGCGCGCGTGGCCGCAAGCGCGTCCTCGACGCGGTCTTTTTTCTCTTTCATTTCTATTTCAGTCATACCGCCGACTTTGATTACCGCGACGCCGCCAACCAGACGCGCCAGGCGCTCCGATAATTTTTCCTTGTCGTAATCGCTGGTCGTGATTTCAAGCGTCTTTCTGATTTCTGCCGCGCGCGCGTCAATCGCTTTTTTATCGCCCGTGCCGTCGACAATCAAAGTCGTGTCTTTCGAGACGGTTATTTGTTTTGCGCCGCCCAAAACATCTGTCGTCAAATTGTCAAAAGTCATTCCCATTTCATCCGATATGACGGTGGCGCCCGTCAAAACCGCAATGTCTTTCAATATCTCTTTGCGGCGATCGCCGAATCCAGGCGCTTTGACCGCGCAGATTTTAAGCCCGCCGCGCAGCCGATTCAAAATCAATGTCGCAAGCGCTTCGGATTCCACATCATCCGCGATAATCAACAGCGGCTTGCCGGATTGCGCAATCGGCTCCAAAATCGGCAACAGCGATTGCAGGTTGGAAATCTTTTTTTCCGAAACCAGAATCTGCGCCCCTTCCAGTTCGGCAATCATCTTTTCGCTGTTTGTCACGAAATAGGGCGACAGAAAACCGTGGTCAAACTGCATTCCCTGCGCGACCTCTATTTCCGTTTCTATTCCCTTGGATTCTCCGACGGTTATAACGCCTTCTTTTCCAACCTTATCCATCGCGTCCGCAATTTGTTTGCCCAATTCCGAATCGCCGTTTGCGGAAATCGCGGCAACCTGCGCGATTTCCTTGCTATCCTTGACGGGCTTTGCATGCGCGTCAATATCTGAGATAACGGCCGCCGTCGCCAAATCTATTCCGCGTTTCAAATCCATCGGGTTCATTCCGGCAGCGGACATTTTATATCCTTCGGCAAACATTCTTTGCGCCAAAACAGTCGCGGTTGTCGTGCCGTCGCCCGCATTGTCCCCGGCTTTTTTCGCGACGCCCGATAATAATTTCGCGCCGATGTTTTCTTCCGGATCTTTCAGAGAAACTTCTTTTGCTACGGAAACGCCGTCTTTGGTCGCGATAGGCGATCCGTATGATTTTTCAATTATGACGGTGCGCCCTTTGGGCCCCATCGTGATTTTTACGGCGTCAGCCAACTTGTCGACCCCGACTTTGAGTTTTTCGGTGTTGAATATAATATTTTTTGCCATTTGTTCGCTCCTTTTATTTAATTGAAAATTAAAATTAAAAATTATGAATTAAGAATCAATGAGTTCGCGCTTTGCGCTTAATATGAAATTCCCCATGATTAATTCATAATCCCCAATATGTCAGTTTCTTTTATAAGAATATAATCTTTTCCATCCAATTTGACTTCGTTCGCGCTGGACGCCCATTTGCCAAACAAAACGATATCGCCTTTATTTACGGACATCGGCTCGTCTTTCAGTCCGGGGCCCGCGGCGATGACTTTTCCATTCGACGGTTTTTCTTTTGCGGTATCGGGGATAATTATGCCGCCCGCGGTTTTATCCTGTTCCTCTATGCGTTCTAGCAAGACATAGTTATGTAATGGTTTCAGCATTTATTTTCTCCTTTAATTTATTTATCGGGTCGCGCGAACCTCGACTGCGGCTTTCTTGCGCGTACCGGTTTATTCGATTATAATATAGAACAAAAAGAAATGATTTCAACCCTTTTCGCGCGTGCGAAAAAAATTAAAGTAAAAAGGATGGGAAATGTATGACAAAAATAATATTTTTGCAAAAATAATCCGTGGTGAAATTCCATGCAAAAAGATCTCGGAAACGATACACACCATGGCATTCGATGATTTGCGCCCGCAGGCGCGGATTCACATTCTGGTCATACCGAAGGGCGGGTATGAAAATCTGCCGGACTTTGTAGAAAACGCGACTGAGGCCGAAAAAAAGGATTTTTGGAATATGGTTATCTCGATTGCCGATAAGGCTGATGTTCGCGGAAATTTCAGAATGGTCGCCAATACCGGCGTCGGCGCCGGACAGAGCGTGCAGCATTTCCATGTTCATGTAATGAGCGGGGACCTATGATTTGCAATGTTAAGGTTTATCCGCGCGCAAAGCGAAATTGCATGTCGGTTGGCGCCGATATCAGGATTTGGATGACCGCAAAGCCTGTCGATGGCGCCGCCAATGATGCCGCGATAAAGCGCCTGGCCGAATATTTTAATGTTCCTAAATCAAAGATTAAAATAATCTGCGGTGAAAAATCCAGGATTAAAACCGTAGAAATAGATTTGGATTAGATTTAATTTTCTCATAGAAAAAAATATCGGGCGCACGCCCAAATAAAAAAACTGTCAGTTTGAATATATTTCATATTTCCGAAAGCGAAAAATAAATTATCATTATTAATTAAGGTGCTTGCGCGCCCTAAATAAATTTAAGGGCCCCAAAAAATATCTTCGACAATTGAGTCAAATTAAAAAATCTATTAAAAGATAATTTTTATCGATTTCTGCCAGTCTGTATTTTTTTTCCCATGGTCATAAGTTATCAGACATATACTTGACAAAATAAAAATATATGCTATATTTTATCTACAAGTAGAGGTTTATCTATGGATAAAACGAGAAAAAAAGAGATTTTGGCAAACGCTTCCGACGTGATTAAGCAGAAAAAAACAAACTGGTTTGACCGCGCGGGGTGTTGGATTGGGCGTCAAGCGCGCGCGTTCTGGAAATGGTTGCGTGGTCGTGACAGGCTCGTATTTTTTAATATTTTGTTGCTCGCTCTCGTTTGCGCCATGTTGTTCGTCATGTTTGGCAATGCGAAAAAGCAGAAGACATCGGGTGCGCGCGCGCAGGTTCGCCAAACGCAGCAGGTCCTGCGCCCGCGTTCTAAACCGCAGGTTTTTAATATGTCGAGACCGACGGTTGTTGTTTATAGAAATGGCGTTCCAATGTCTGCGGCCAAACACGCGGCGCGTCGCCCAAAACAAAAAACTATAACCTTGCCGCTCCGGCGCGAAGTTCCCATTGTTAAAAAGTCCGTGGCCGGCGGCATAATCATTGATGGAATGCGCCGAAGCGCGCGGCTGGCGCCCATGACAACCGTAAACGGCAGCTTGATTTTGCAGAATATGCGCAGTTATACTCTGCCATGCGGAACTAAAATCAATGGGGATTTGTTTCTGCGGAATGTGGCGTTGCTGAAATTCTGCGGTTGTTTCGAAGTCAGGGGCGACATCTATGTTTCAAGGGATTCGTCGTTCGGTCCGATTCCAAAAGACGCGTATCTTGGCGGACAAGTTATATTCTAGCAGGAATGGAGGGCGAAAATGAAAAAATTTATTTTGGCACTAATGATGTTTTGCGCAATCGTATCCGACGGATTCGCAAAGGAGACGGCGAAAAATAAAATCACGTCCGGTTCGTCCGAGGCATCTTCTTCAAATACCGGCGCGATCGGTTTTGCCACGGTCGGAACAGGTCTGTTGGCCGGTTTCAAACCGGATGGCAGTCCGGTCGGGCTTTACGGCGGATTCGCGTTGTTTAATCTGAATTTATCCTCGTTCGAGGAGGAATTTGCCGTAATCGGCGGGAACCAAACGGACCGTATTATCATAAAGGACGGGTCTTACACATATAAAATCGGCGTGTTTTCACCGATGAATTTCAACAGCAAGATATTTTTCGGGATTGCTTTGAACATGCGCAAGGCGAACGAGAATGGAAAAATTCGTTTGGGCGACGGACGCGATGAACTCTATGTCAGAAACGAGACATCCTTGAAATCCGTCGATATCGATTTCTTCGTTCCATTCAAAATGGATTTTGCAAAAGGTCAAAATTTGGTTTTTCAATTCGGATTGCAGTTAATGCCAGGTAATGAGGATAAAATTAACATAGACAGCTTTAATGGTGGGACCGGCAAGGCAAAAATATCAAACCGCGGCGTCGGTTTGACATTATCGGCCGGATTCATGTTTTAATTCATAATTTATAATTTATTTGCAATCCGTAAAGTATGTGTGTATAATCGCAGGAATCCTGCCGTCGGCGAAATGTCGTCGGCTCTAAATGAACCAAAGGAAAATAAAATGGCTTTTTACGAAAGCGTGATGGTGTTTCGCGGCGACCTCACAGAATCGCAGGTTAGGGACAAGGCGGCGAAATTTACCGAAATAATCAAGGAATTAAAAGGTGCGGTTAAATCCAGCGAGTTCTGGGGGCTGAGGAATCTGGCCTATGTAATCCGCAAAAACAAGCGCGCGCATTATGTCATGCTGAACATCGAATTGGATGGAGCGCAAGTCGCGGAATACGAAAGACGTCTTCGAATTGACGAGGATGTCATTCGCTTTCTGAACGTGCGCGTTGTCAAATTGTCCGACATTCCGTCGGTCATGATGGGGAAATCCGATAACGAGGAGGATAAATAATGGCTGTTCGTGCGGCGATATTTCGCAAAAAAACAAATCCGTTAAAGGGCAGGGTTATCGATTATAAAGATACCAAGACTCTGATGCATTATATTTCCGAACGCGGAAAAATCGTTCCCTCGCGTATTTCCGGCGTGTCGCAAAAAGACCAGCGGAAATTGACGCAGGCAATCAAACGCGCGCGGCATTTGGGATTAATGCCGTTCGTTAGGAATAATTTGGGCTGAGCCCCTAACTTGGATGATTATCGGCTTATGTCAACGGCTGATAGTTAAAAAAAGGACAGATGAAATGAAAATAATACTGATGCAGAAAATTACGAAACTCGGCAATATAGGCGACGCAGTAGATGTCGCGACGGGATATGCCAGGAACTGTTTAATCCCGAATGGAAAGGCCATGCGCTGGTCTAGGGAAAATCTTTCAACATTCGAATCGCAAAAGGCCGGATTGTTGGCCCGTCACGAATCGGAAAAGAAAAAATCCGAGGCGGATCTGCCGAAGGTAGAATCCGCAAAACTGCATCTGATTCGCAGCGCCGGTGATACGGGTCATTTGTATGGCAGCGTATCCAGTCGTGACATCGCGTGTCTGATTAAGGATTTAACCGGCGTCGAACTGGCGTCCGAACAGATTTTGTTGGGCCAGCCGATTAAGGAGATAGGCGTATGGAATATAAAAATCGCGCTTCATCCGGACGTTGTGGCCAATGTAAAGGTTTATGTCGCGCAGACGCAAGATGGGATTGAGGCCCTGATTGCAGGCAAGGACATAAGGAAAGAAACGAACGATGAAGTAAGCGGGCCAAAAGATGAGCCTGCGAAACAATCGCCGGAACAACCAGATGGGCAAGAATAATAATCATGTTATAATTTGAGTTCAGAGTTTAGAGTTAAATTATTAATCTCTGCTAACTCTGGACTCTCTTGTCGGTTTCCATGTTTCAATAAAATAGACCCTATTCCCGCCTACGCGGGAATGACAAAGAACTCTGAACTCATAACTCTGAACTCAAAAAAATCCTTGCGTTATCAAACGATAATTGAAATAATAGTCCCGTATCCGAAAGGAAACCGAGACATAAGAAATCTCGTTGCATAGTGCGCTGGATAGGCGTGAAGAATACTATCCCGCTTATGGCGGGATTGCGATGTTATATATGAAAGCATCGCGGTCGTCTATGCACGATTTTCTTATAATCCCGCCACCTTTCAGAATATATTTAAGAATAAATTCAACGAAAGGTGCGCGATATGAAAAAAATCACAATAACATTCATAATAATGATCTTAGGGCTTTCTGCCGCGAACGCGGTGATAACGATGTGCAAAAAAATAGTAATAGACCAATGCCCAAAAATAAGGCAGTGGGCAGTTAGCTCTGTTTTAGACAGTTCGTTTGGGAGTTATACTCATAATACAGGATATAATGACGCAACCTGGCAAGTAAGCGTATCTGTTACCCCAACAGGAACAGTAGAGGGAATAGCGAGATGCACAACGAGTGGAAG
>JAITLD010000022.1 GCA_031278055.1 Rickettsiales bacterium
TATATAACATCGCAATCCCGCCATAAGCGGGATAATTTATTTTTTGTGCCTATCCAAGCACACTTATCAACGAGACTTTCAGTTCTCGGTTTCCTTTCGGATACGGGATTATTATTTCAATTACTATTCAATAACGCAAGTGATTTTTTTTAGTTTGTTATTTCAAATAAAATTTGATTTTCTATTTTTTTTATGACATAATTCCTTCACCTGCCGAAACGGTCAAGGGCAACCGCGAGGCGCAAAGGAGTTTGAAATGCCAAAATTGAAAACAAAATCCGCTATTAAAAAACGCGCCAGAATGACCGCCGGCGGCTTGGTTAAAGTACGCAGGCAGGGCCACGAGCATAATCTGCGCAAGCGCGCCAAACGATCGCTTCGCGCGGGGCGCAAAGTTCAATATGTCAACGAAAATATGACGAACCAGATTAAAAAACTGGCGCCATACGGATTGCGTAGTTAAAGGGGCGGATTATGGCAAGAGTTAAACGCGGAACGATTGTAAAGAAAAAGCACAAGAAAGTTTTGGAGCGCGCCAAGGGATTCCTTGGTCGCCACGGTAGCGCTTTCACGCTGGCAAAAGAAAAAGTCGACAAAGCTGGGCAGTACGCGTACCGCGACAGACGCGCGAAAAAGCGCGAGTTTCGATCGCTGTGGATTATTCGGATTAATGCGGCCGTGCGACCGTATGGAATGACATATTCCCGATTTATGAACTGCCTTAGAAAGGCAAAAATCGAAATTGACCGAAAGGTCTTGGCCGAGATGGCCTATGCCGGTGATGATAATTTTCAAAAATTGGTCGACGAGGCGAAACGATTTATTAATGTGTGAAATGTGGGATATGATATGTGAGATGTGATATGAAAAAACGCCACATGTCGCCCGGTGGCGCTTTTTTTTGAAATATGCTATTATTACAGAATGTATTATGAAAAGAATTGAAGATTTGGATGTTTATAAATATTCGTATGAATTGATCATTCGTATTTATGAAGTTACAAAATCCTTTCCGTCCGATGAAAAGTTTGGCCTTACTTCTCAAATGCGGCGTTCTGCTGTGTCTATATGTTCGAATATGTCGGAGGGGGGGGCCAGAATATCAAAAGGCGAACAAAAACAATTTTTAGGCATTGCCCTTGGTTCCGTAGCCGAATTAAGATTGCATATCTCATTATCGAAAAATATTGGCTTTATTGATGAAGAAGTCGCCGATGATTTGATTGATAAAATTGATATAATTCATAAAATGCTGACAGGACTTATAAACAAATAAGGAAAAGAAATGGCGGAACAAAATCATATCACACATCACATATCACATATCGCATCTTTGGATGATTTGCAAAAACTTTATTCCGACACGTTCGGAAAAAACGGAACAATGACCGCGCGTCTGAAAACCATGAAAGATTTGCCAGAGGTTGAGCGCGCCGCGCTGAATGAGGAAAAGGAAAAATTGCAGTCTTTATTCCGCGAACGCCAATCTGAAATTGAAAATGAAGCGATAATGGCCGCTTTGTTGAAAGATAAAACCGACGTGACGCGTTCGCCGACGCCGGAACAAACCGGAAAAATTCATCCGATGACCCAATCATTCAAAGAGATACGCGCAATTTTCCAAGGTATGGGTTATTCGTTTGCATCCGGACCAGAAATCGAGGATGATTGGCATTTGTTCAAGGCCCTGAATTTCCCCGATCATCATCCCGCGCGCGACATGCAGGATAGTTTCTTCATTGACGGAACTCCTAATATTCTGCGCACGCAGACAACATCCGTGCAGATACGGGAACTTGAAAAAAATGGCGCGCCGCTGAAAATATTTGCGGCCGGCACAACATACCGCAGGGAAATCGATGCGACCCATGCGCCGGCCTTTCATCAGATAGACGGGGTGGTTATAGATAGGAATGGAAACATCACGCTTTCAAATTTAGTTTCCGATCTGAAAGTTTTTCTCTGCCGTTTTTTCGAAACCGAAGACATAGTGCTACGGGTGCGCCCGTCGTATTTTCCTTTCACCGAACCATCGATTGAGATTGATATGCAGTGGGATAAAAACGCAGGCCGGCCGTCAAAAGACAGCGGCAGTTGGTTGGAGCTTGTCGGGGCAGGCATGATTCATCCGAATGTTCTGAAAAATTGCAATGTCGATCCGGAAAAATACCAGGGATTCGCGTTTGGTTTCGGATGGGATAGGCTGCCGATGTTGAAATATGGATTGAACGATATTCGAAAGTTTTACGACGGCGATATCAGATGGTTGAAAGCCAAGGGTTTTTAAGCAAAGGGAAAAATTATGAAGTGGACATACGAATGGCTGAAAGATTATTTACAAACCGATTTAACGGCGCGTCAAATCGCCGACAAGTTGACGCAAATTGGTTTGGAAATAGAGAATCTATCCGAACCGATTATTCCGATTGCGGCAAAAATCGTCAAATGCTCCGACATACCGGATACGCATTTGCATTTGCTGGTTGTCGATGACGGCGAATGCACGCGACAGATTGTCTGCGGCGCGCCCAATGCGCGCGCGAATCTTGTGTCTGCGTTGGCGCGTCCCGGCTGCAAGATTCAGGATGTGGAAATCAAGGTCGGCAATTTCCGCGGCTATGAATCGAACGGAATGATGTGTTCAGAGCGGGAATTGGGAATAGGCGACGATCATGAAGGGATTGTCGAGTTGGATGAAAAAAAATATAAAATCGGACAACCGCTATCCGTCGCCGATACCGTATTTGACGCGGCCATTTTGCCGAATCGCGCGAATTACATGGGCGTTATCGGAATCGCGCGCGACCTGGCCGCTATGGGTGCCGGAAAGTTTATCGACAAAAAATTTGACGTGAAGGAAGTCATGGGCGGCCGCAAGGCGGTTATAGAATCCGCGCAATGCAACGCCTATAATTTTGCCGAAATTCGCGGGATAAAAATGGCCCCGTCGAACACAAAAATCGCGGCGCGTCTGGCCGCAATCGGAATCAATCCGAAAAATTGTCCCGTGGATGCGACCAATTACATCTGTTTTGATCTGGGTCAACCGCTTCATTGTTTTGATGCGGATGAAATTCATGGCGATATCGTGGTTCGTAACGCAAAGGATGGCGAGGAATTTGCGGATTTGTTCGACGACAAGCATATTTTGACGACAGATGATTTGGTGATTACCGATTCCGACGGGATTCTTGCGCTGGCCGGTGTTGTCGGCGGCAGGCGCGGAATGACGACGGATGCGACAAAAAATATTATTATCGAGGCCGCGCATTTCGATGCGGTCGGAACGCGCAAGACTCGCGCGCGGCTCGGGATTTCAACCGACGCAAGCTATCGTTTTGAACGCGGCGTCGATCCGCTGATTTCCCCGACCTCGCTCGCGATGGCTGTTGATATTATCGCGAAAGAATGCGGCGGCGCTGTCGTCGCGCTGCATGCGAAAACGGATTTCAAAAGCCGGATTATAAAATATGATCCGAATATTTTCACAAAGAAAACAGGAATCGAATTGGATGAAAAAACGCAGAGGAAAATTCTGGAAAATTTTGGATATTCGGTCAATTCCGATTGGTCGGTTATCGTTCCCAGCTGGCGCGGAGATGTCGATATTCCGGAATCTTTGGTTGCCGATATAATCCGGGTTTACGGATATGACAAGATTCCTGTGTCGACGACGATATCCCCATCTATTCCGGTATCGACAGCCCGGACAGTAAATGAATTTTTTGCGCGCGATCGGCGGCTGATAGAACATATTTCATCTGGTTTGGGAAATATACATTTTGAGAAATTGGTTTCCGGGAAACCAAATGTTAAAATCAAAAATCCGATAGTCGACACCATGAATACGGCGCGAAACAGTTTGATTCCGAATATGCTGGACGCGGTCGCGGAAAATGAAAAGCGCGGCTATCCCGACCTTGCTATGTTCGAGGTTGGAACTGTGTTTGACGGGCCGAATCCCGGCGACGAACATACCCAGGTTGTAATTGCGCGTTCGGGTGAAGCGTCCCCGCGCCATTGGCTGGGCCGCGGTCGGCCTGTCGATGTTTTTGATGTCAAGGCGGATTTATTGGCGTTTTTCGGTGTGTCTGCAAAAACGGAAACCGATGGTCCCGCGATGTGGGCGCATCCGTACAGGTACGGCCGATTGGTTCATAATGGCAAGATTTTGGGCGAGTTCGGCGAACTTCATCCGAAATTGGCGCGAAGCTGGCGGATTAAAACGACAGTTATGATAGGATTGATTGAAAAATTGGATGATGATCCGCTTGTCCGACGGCACGGCACCGAATTGGAGGAATCGAATTTTCAGCCGATCAGACGCGATTTTTCATTTTTATTGGAAAAGGAAATTCCGGCAGAGGATATTATTTCTGCGGCGCGCATTGCCGATCCGCAAATCGCGGATGTCACGGAATTCGATTTTTATGAAAACAATATTGCCTTTCAGATTACGATAATTCCGATCCGAAATATGTCTGATAAAGATATTTCGGGGATTCAGGACAGGGTGATAGCCGCCATTGAGAAACTTGGCGCCAGAATACGGGACAAATGACAAATAATGATTGGCGGCGACGGCGCCAATCGTTTATTTTTCCGCTTTTTATTTTTCATAGTCTGTGATAAAATCATACAGATAGAGAGAGCATGAAATCAGGACGCTTTTTTTGGCCGCCGATGGTCGCCGCAATCGTTTTTGCGTTGTGCGTTTTTGCGCCGGTTTCCGGATTTGCGGCGGATGCCAAAGAGGTCGCGAAAGTCGATTATATGAGCAGAGTCAAATCACTGATTGAAAAGTATAAAAATAATCAGAATGTGAAGAAAGGCGTTTTAGACAGCATTTTAAGCCAGACCGAGGCAAATTCCGGGAAAACTTATTCAAGCGAGGATGTCGCGGATTTGAAAGAAGAGGCAGAGGCGGCGAAAGAAAAAGAGCAATCAACTGCGAATAAAATGCTCAGTGGTCTGAGTATGGCGGCGACTGG
>JAITLD010000042.1 GCA_031278055.1 Rickettsiales bacterium
ACAAGGTGATGCCGCCGACATCGTCAATCGCTTGAATCTCGATATGGCGGCATGAACGGAATACGGACAACCGCACCTTTCCATAATTTTTTCTTTTCACCGCGGCGCGGTTTGAATATTTGCGCCTTTCTGTTTGTGTCAAATGTTTTATCATTTTATCTTTCCCGATATTCTTTATTTCTTTTTGCCTTCCTTCCGGCGAATAGTCTCGTCTTTATAAAATATGCCTTTCCCTTTGTACGGCTCGGGCTTTCTGACTTTGCGCACTTTATCGGCAAATTGGCCGACCGCATTTTTATCAATCCCCAGGATTTTAAGTTCTGTCGGCGATTGAATTTCGACCGCTAGTCCGGATGGAATCGGAATAACAACATCATGCGAATAGCCGGCCGTCAAAACCAGGTTACTGCCGTTTACAACCGCTTTGTATCCCACTCCTTTCATACCCATTTCTTTTGAGAATCCCGACATTACCCCTTCGAGAGCCTGCTTGATATTCCGCGCCATCGTCCCCCACATCGCGCGGGTTGAATTATCATTCGCGTCAATCGGCGCGACCAGAACTGATTTATCATCAATCGATACTCTCACCAATCCGGCATTCGCCGTATCGAGACGGATTTTCAGTTCGCCTTTCGGTCCCTTGACGACAATTTCGTCATTATTTTTGACGATTGACGCGCCATTTGGAATTTCAATGCTATTTTTTCCAGCTCTTGACATAATCGGTTCCTATTTCGTTATCCCTTAAACAACTCTGCACAATACCTCGCCGCCGACATTTTGAATTCTCGCCTTTACGTCGGTCATGACGCCCCGCGGGGTCGAGACAATCGCGACGCCGAGTCCGTTCATGACGCGCGGCATTTTTTCAACATTGAAATACGCGCGTCGTCCCGGTTTTGACACGATGGATATTTCCCGAATCGCGCCGTTTCCATCGACATATTTAAGATCGATTTCCAAATCGAACTTGTTTTCGCCGACCGGAATTTTTTTCCAATCGGAAATAAATCCTTCGTCTTTAAGTACATCGAGAATCGCCGCTTTCAGGGCCGAAAACGGAGCCGCGATTTTTTCCTTTCCCGCGCCCTGCCCGTTTTTGATTCTCGCGACCAAATCGCCGATCGGATGAGTTATTGACATTTTATTTTACCTTTTCTTTAATTACCAAATACTCGGCGAAGCGCTTGCTTTCGAACGGGTCTATCCGCAGGTCTCTGTCAGTTTCAATCATAAACGGATAAAAAGCCATTATTCAACGCCTCTTATTTTTAGTTAATTTTTACCAACTCGATTTCCTGACGCCCGGCAACTTCCCCTCGCCCGCCAAAGTGCGCATCTGTTGACGACACAGACCGAACTGTCCCATATACGAACGCGAGCGACCCGTAATCGCGCAGCGATTGTGCAGACGCGTCTTGTTTGCATTCCGCGGTATTTTCGCCATTTTCTTCATGGCTTCGATACGCTCTTCCGGCGTCGCGGTGACAGACATCTTTGCTTTAAGGGTATCGCGCCTGCGCGCGTATTTGGCGACCAATTTCCTGCGCCGTTCCTGTTTTAAGATCAATGCCAGTTTAGCCATTTTATTTTTCCTTATTATTTCAACACCAGCGGCAACCCGAATTTGGAAAGCAACGCCGCCCCTTCCCCATCCGTCTTCGCAGTTGTGGCGATAACTATATCCATGCCGCGGATTGATTCCAATTTATCGACGGATATTTCCGGAAACACCAAATGTTCCTTGATCCCGAATGCATAATTCCCGCGTCCGTCGAATTTCGATCTAGACAATCCCTGAAAGTCCTTGACCCTCGGCAAAGCAATCGTGACAAGCTTGTCCAGAAAATCATACATTCTTTTTCCGCGCAATGTCGCCATGGCGCCAATCGCCTGTCCTTCGCGCAAATGGAAATTCGCGACGGATTTTTTTGCGAATGTGATTTTCGGCTTTTGCGCCGCAATCAATGTAAGATCCAAGACGGCCGTATCCAACTTCTTTTTATCAGCCGCCGCGGCGCCAACCCCCATATTCAGGACGATTTTAGAAAGCTTCGGAACAGACATGCCATTCCTATATCCGAATTCTTTAATAAGTTCCGGAACGATTTTTTTCTCGTAAATCTCAAGCAATCTAGCTTTCATTCTATTCACCTTTTATGCCGACCGTACCAGCGGCCCGACGGGCTTTGGGCCACATTCTATCATTAATTTTCATAATTGCAAATTTATCATCCGCCATGGCAACGGTGATATTTGCTTTCATAGCCGCCTTTAATAAAATGGTCGGCCATAAAATCCAACTCCCTCTCCGCTTCTTTTATTTGTTCGACCGTTGGGACATCATTTTTCTTCACAATCAGCTGAGGATAATCCTTTTGCAAGGATTTTTTGCGTCCGAACACACATCTTGTCATCAGTAGCATTTCATAACACATTCTTCTATATTCGCATGTCGCCGTTTCCATCTCTATCGCCTTCCTACTTTATTTCCGTCCCGAATTTTTTCGTAATGCGAATTTTTTTTCCGCCTTCGATTTTATACCCGATACGCGCCGGCTTTTTCATTTTTGGATCGAGAACCGCGACATTCGAGACATGAATCAAAGATTCGACATCATTTATGTGCCCTGGCTGATCGCGCGTCGGCTTCACATGACGCTTTACGCGCGCAACGCCTTCGACCACAACTTTTGATTCGGACGGATAGGCCGCGATAACCTTGCCTTTAACGCCCTTGTATTTTCCCGCAATAACGACGACTTCATCGCCCTTTTTGATTTTCATCTATTCTGTCCTTTCATGTTATCGGCATATAACAATGTAATCTTTTTTCCATCCCCGTTGCAAATCGCCCCAAGGATAATGCATTTGTCAAACAAAAGCCGCGCCTCTTCCATCGTCATATCGTTATACGAAATCGTTTTTTCACAACGTCTCGCATATTGCGGATAACGGGCCGCTCCATAGTTCAACATTTATCATTCCCCACTATTCGATATCAACCGTCTTGTCTTCGGCAACGCTCACTTTGGATTTCAGAATCCACTTCTTTGTCTTGGAAATCGGACGATGTTCCTCTATGGTCACTACCTCGCCGGGCTTTCCCGAATTATCTTCATCGTGCGCCTTGTATTTTTTATTGTGCTTCACAAACTTGCCATACAAAGGATGGCGGAATTTGCGCTCCACCTCGACAACCACCGTCTTGTCGCTCTTGTTGCTGATTATAGTTCCCTGCAATACCCGTCTTGGCATGACTTATCCTTTTATTTTCATCTTATTATTGCATTCCGCAATTTTTTCCAATCTATCTTTTTGTTCTTGTTCAATCTGTTCGATAATTTCGTTCCTCTTAGACGTCGAAACACCTATCATATTTTCATACATTCTATTGTTTGGATAAAACATATCTTCAATAAACATTTCACAACACCTCCGGAGCAAGAGAAATAATTTTCTGCACATCGTATTTTTTTCTGGTTTCGCGCGCTACCGGTCCGAATATGCGGGTTCCGATCGGCTCGAAATTATTTTTGTTTATAAGAACGACCGCATTGTCGTCGAAACGGATTATCGAACCGTCCGGACGCTTTACCGGAAATTTCGTGCGGATTATAATCGCGCGCTGAACCGTTCCCTTCTGCACTTTGCCCCGCGGAATGGCATCTTTGACGGCAACTACGATTTTATCGCCGATCGCGGCATACCGACGATGCGAACCGCCGAGCACCTTTATACACAGGCACTTCTTTGCCCCGCTGTTATCGGCAACATTCAATATTGTTTCTGTTTGTATCATTTTTTCCTCGTCATTCGGCGTCCGTCATTTTTATTCAATTCCGTTTTTACTCTTGCGATTTCACGGCGGTTTGCGCGCAGTTCATGCGTTTTTGGCAATTGCCCCGACGCATGCTGAAAGCGCAAATTCATACCGCGTTTTTTCAAATCCGCCAATTTTGACTCCAATGCCTCGCGATTCAGTTCTTTTTCCATTTTTTATTCCTTTTGCCCGACGCAAATCAATTTTTGGCCGCTAATTTACCTTTCTTTCGACAATTTTTGTTTTTAATGGCAGTTTCGCGGACGCGAGTGTCAACGCCTCTATCGCAATTTTCGGTTTCACGCCATCCATCTCAAACATTATGCGTCCCGGTTTCACGCGGCAAATCCAGTATTCGACCGCCCCCTTACCCTTTCCCATGCGAACGCCCAAGGGTTTCGTCGTCACCGGAACATCCGGAAAAATCCTGATCCACAGGCGCCCCAAACGGCGCATGTGCCGGGTAATCGCGCGGCGCGCCGCTTCGATCTGCCTGCTTGTCACGCGCTCGGGCGTCAAGGCCTTTAATCCGTATGAGCCGAACGCCAATTCGCTGCCGCCTTTGGCCAAGCCATGAATGCGACCTTTATGCTGCTTCTTAAACTTTGTCTTTTTCGGCATCAACATTTCGTATTACCCTTTATTCTCTTTCAATCCTTTCAACCCTGTCCCATAGCGCGTTCGGTCTGGCGTTCGGATGTTCCCGCAAATTCGGTCGGCCTTGAAAGTTCCGCCGCCATCTTTTCTTTGTTAACCACATCGCCGGTATAAATCCAGACTTTCACACCGACAACCCCATACGTTGTTTTGGCCTGAATAGACGCGTAATCAATATCGGCGCGCAGAGTATGCAAAGGAATCTGTCCCTCGCGGATTGATTCCGAACGCGCGATGTCCGCGCCGTTCAGACGGCCGCCGCACATGATTTTAATCCCTTTTGCGCCGGATTTCTCGGCGTTCTGAACCGCCTTTTTCATCGCGCGTTTGAAAGACACGCGGCTTTCAATCTGCTGCGCAATCGATTTCGCGACAAGATAGGCGTTTAAGTCCGGTTTTCTAACCTCAAATATATTAACGACGACTTGTTCGTTCTTAACCAACTTCTTAATCGCATTTCTGAGCGCCTCGATATCCGCGCCATTTTTTCCGATAATCATTCCCGGACGCGAAGTATGGATTGTAACGACCAACTTTTTCGAAAACCGTTCTATAACAACGCGCGCGAGACCCGCCTTCGCCAATTTCTTTTCGACAAAATTACGAATCTTGACATCCTCTATCAACAGCGACGGATAATCTTTCTTAGACGCGATCCAACGCGAATCAGGCGTTTTATTTATAAACATACGCTGCGAAACCGGCGATACTTTTTGTCCCATATTCTTTTATCCTTTGCTTTTATTTTTCTGTTTTCACAATTGTCTTTTTCACAGCTTTCTTCACCGCGGGCGTTCCAGATTCCAGAACTATCGTCAGATGGGAAAACGGCTTCAATATCGGCCGCGCCTGGCCGTGCGGAGCCGTGCGATAACGCTTCCACGTGATGGCCTTGCCAACCCAAATTTCCTTGATGAACAAACTGTCGGCCGCAAGCTTTTTGTTGTTTTCCGCGTTCGCAACGGCGGACAGCAAAGTTTTCAACACCTCGCCCGCGATGCGTTTTTTGGAGAATTTCAAAATATCGACCGCCCGCGCCACAGGAAGATTGCGAATCAAATCCGTCACCAGCTGCAACTTATACATCGAAATGCGAATCAACTTGTTGTATGCGCGCACTTGGTTTTCCGTCAAATTATATCTTGTTTTTTCCGTCATTTTTGCATTCCGTTTTCCGCTATTTGCTTCAAATAGGGCAATGCCTCGCCAATTTTTCTGGCTATCGCGTAAAGTCCGGCGATCACGCCAATTTTTACGACCAAGTCGGCCCCCATCTTAAAACCTTCCCAAACATAACTCGTTTTCTCCACCATCACATGAAGCGGATCTATCGCGCTATTTTTAATTTCTATTCGCTCCGACATATTATTTCCCTATTTCTTTTTTGACGCATCGGCTTTTTTATTCGCCGCATGCCCTTTGAAAGTCCGCGTTGGAGAAAATTCGCCCAATTTATGTCCTATCATATCCTCGACGACGGGAACCGGAATAAATCTTTTTCCGTTGTGAACGTCGAAAGTCAGCCCCACCATCTGCGGGATTATCGTTGACCCGCGCGACCATGTTTTAATCGGCTTTTTATCATTGGCCTCGACAGCCCTCGCCGACTTTTTCAGGACGGATGGATGAACAAACGGACCTTTCCAAACGCTTCTTGCCATTTTATATTTTTACCTTTTTTATTTCTTCTTGTTCAAATGCCGACTGCGGATTATGAACTTCTGCGTCAGTTTGTTTTTCCGCGTGCGGAACCCTTTTGCTATAACGCCAGTGCGCGACTGCGGAATATGTCCTTTGCCGCGGCCGTTCCCGCCGCCATGCGGATGGTCGACCGGATTCATCGCGACGCCGCGCGTCGTGGGACGCACGCCTTTCCAACGGGCGCGACCGGCCTTGCCCAAACTTATATTCCGCTGATCGGGATTGGACACGACGCCGATTGTCGCCAAACAATCACTATGGACCCTGCGCAATTCCCCGCTGCCCATTTTAATCTGCGCATAAATTCCGTCTTTTCCCATCAGCTGAACGCCACATCCGGCGCTGCGGGCAAATTGGGCGCCGGCGCCTGGCTTTGCCTCCACATTATGAACAGTTGTTCCGATCGGAATATTTTTAAGCGGCATGGCGTTGCCAGGCATGATGTCGGCGCTGTCCGATGAAATAACCGTATCGCCGACTTTCAATTTTTGCGGCGCGAGAATATATGATTTCTCGCCGTCTTTGTATTCCAACAACGCGATGAATCCGGTGCGGTTCGGGTCATATTCGAGACGCGCAACAGTCGCCGGAACATCTTTCTTTTTGCGTTTGAAATCAACCAGGCGATACTTCTGTTTATGGCCGCCCCCTTGATGCGGAACTGTCAGATGTCCGAAATTATTGCGACCGCCGCGTGAAATAATTCCGCGCGCCAGTGATTTTTCCGGCCCGCCTTTATGCAGGCCAGAGTGATCGACCAATACGGTTCCCCGCATGCTTTTCGTATAAGGTTTATAAGTTTTAAGTGCCATTATTCTTACCTTTCAATCCAACTTTAATATCAGAGGGATTACCAGTCGAATTACCTTTGTTTGTTTCTTTCAATTTTTTCCATTTCAATTTCCAACGCTTTCTCAGCGACCGATCTTTGCGCAAGTTTTTTTTTCGCCAGAACAGCCGCGCCCGCGGCCAATCCGCCGAACGTCCCGAAATACAGCGCTATCAGCGCTATTGCCAGCGCCTTTCCCGTTCTTTCATTAAAACCGCCTCTCACATCAAACATTTTTTATTTCTTTGCGCTTTCTGCCAGGATATCGATTGTCTGTCCCTTTGGCAGAGTCACATATGCCTTTTTAATCATGCGCCGCGCGCCCTTGTTTTTATTGCGAAAAGATTTTACCTTTCCTTTCGCATTCACGATATTGATTTTTTCGGGCACGACATTATAAATTGCCGAAACCGCCTTTGCAACATCTTTTTTATTCGCCGTTGGCGCAATCTCGAACACAATTCCGTTCGCCTCGGACAATTTCGCGGCTTTCTCGGAAATAATCGGACGACGCAGGATATCATAAACATCCGCCGTCGCGACCGCTTTACTTTCCTTTGAAACAACTCTTTTTTCCGCCATTTTCATAAACCCTTATTTCATTTTTTATCCCAATCTTTCTTGCAACGCCTTAACGCCGTCCGTTGTCAGAACCAATGTCCTATGCTTCAATATATCGCGAACATTCGCGCCAATCGCAGGCAATGCGTCTATATTTTTTATATTCGCTATCGACCTTTTGAAATTCATGTCCAAAGTTTTTCCACCAATAAACAACGCCGAATCCAATTTCAGTTTTACCAATTGTTTCGCAATCATACCCGTTTTCACAGCCGCGATTTTTTCCGAATCCAAAATTATCAAATCCTGGCCTTTGAGTTTCGACGACAGAGCCATCTTTAACCCCAACGCGCGGATTTTTTTCGGCAAATCCAAATGGTGATCGCGCAATACCGGCCCATGAATCACGCCGCCGCCGCGCATGTGGACATTGCGCTTTTCGCCCTGCCGCGCGTTTCCGGTTTTCTTTTGTTTATAAATTTTCCGACCCGAGCCCGACACATCGGAAACGGTTTTCACCAAATGCGTTCCTTGCCGCGCATTCGCAAGCTGCCAATGGACCACGCGCTGCAAAATATCGGGACGCGGAACGACGCCGAAAATCACATCGGGCAACTCGATATTTCCAACTGCTTTCCCATCAAAATTTATAACATCGAACTTCATTTGGTTTCACCCTGCTTCTCTTCTGTAATCACGTTGGTATTTTCCGCCGCTTTTTTGGAAGATTCTTCAATTGTCAATCGCGGGTCATCGACTGTCGGTCCGGACAATTCTTTCCGCTCTTTCTTTACGGCGTCCGTCACCATCACGAACGAGCCATTCGCCCCGGGAACCGGCCCGTCGACAAAAATCAGATTCTGGGTTTCATCCACCCCGAAAATCCTCAGATTCTGAACGGATACCGTCTCGTTTCCCATTTGTCCCGCCATCTTGCGCCCTTTGAAAACCTTGCCCGGCCATTCGCGGTTTCCAATCGATCCAAGCGCGCGGTGCGTTTTTAATGTTCCGCGCGACGCGGAATCGCCGCTGAAATTATGCCGCTTCATCGCACCTTGAAAACCTTTGCCTTTTGACGTCCCTTGAACATCGACAAATTGACCGACAATAAAATGCCCCGCCGACAGAGTCGTGCCGACAGGGATTATACAATCATCCGATACGCGGAACTCGCAGACTTTTCGATACAATTTTACACCGGCTTTCTTGGCCGCCCCAATTTGCGGTTTTGCCAAATTCTTTTCTTTCGTCTCGTTCATCCCGAGAACAACGGAATTGTATCCGTTTTTATCCAGGCTGCGATTGCCGACCACAGTGCAGTCGCCGACCGCAAGGACAGTCACGCCATGCGCCGCGCCGCTTTCATCAAATAAGCGCGTCATTCCCATTTTCTTAGTTATCAATCCCGAACGTCTCATTTTTCATGCCTTTTATTAGCTACAAGTACAAGTTGCGGATTGGAATATCATCCGACTTGCGACCAACAACCTCTAACTCATAACTTTATCTTTACATCCACTCCGCTCGCAAGGTCCAACTTCATCAGGGCATCGACTGTCTGAGGGGTTGGATTCACAATATCAATAACCCTTTTGTGATTGCGCATTTCAAATTGTTCCCGACTTTTCTTGTTCACATGCGGCGAACGATTCACAGTAAACTTTTGAAACCAAGTCGGCAATGGAATCGGACCCACGACCTCGGCGCCGGTGCGCTTGGCCGTCTTGACAATTTCGTCCGAGGCATTGTCAAGCACCCTATGATCATATGCGGTCAATTTGATTCTAATTTTCTGCGATTCCATTTTCATTTTCATTTTTCCTTGGAAAACAAGTCCAAAGCCGCGAGTTCGGAATTATGAATTGTTTAGCATGTCCAATTCTTCATTCCGAACTCTTGGCCCCGCGACTCATTTTATAACTTTTGACACCACTCCCGAGCCAACGGTGCGCCCGCCTTCGCGGATAGCAAAGCGGCGCCCTTCGTCCATCGCGATCGGCGCGATCAGCTGGACCGTAATTTTCACATTATCGCCCGGCAGAACCATCTCTTTGCCGGCCGGCAGAGTAATTGTTCCAGTAACATCGGTTGTCGAGAAATAAAACTGCGGCCGATAATTCGTGAAGAACGGCGACCAGCGCCCGCCCTCGTCCTTGGTCAAGATATATACCTCGGCCTCGAATTCGGTATGCGGGGTGATCGACCCGGGCTTGCAAACAATCTGCCCGCGCTCGACTTCATCTTTCTTCGTTCCGCGCAAGAGCAATCCGACATTGTCGCCCGCCTGACCTTCGTCCAGAAGCTTGCGAAACATTTCGACGCCGGTGATCGTTGTCTTTTGCGTCGGACGCAATCCCACTATTTCAACTTCGTCGCCGACTTTGACAATGCCGGTATCGATACGGCCAGTGATAACGGTGCCGCGGCCGGTAATTGAGAACACATCCTCTATCGCCATCAGGAACGGCTTTTCAATTGGACGCTGCGGTGTCGGAATATATTCGTCGACGGCTTTCAACAATGCGTCTATCGATTCTTTTCCAAGTCCGTCCGATTTGCCTTCGACGGCGGAAACGGCGGAACCGTGGATAATCGGGGTGTTCGCCCCATCAAATCCGTTCGCCGACAGCAACTCGCGAATCTCCATCTCAACCAAATCCACCAATTCCTTGTCCGTCGCCAAATCGCATTTGTTCAGATACACGACGATTTTTCCGATTCCAACCTGACGGGCCAACAAAACATGCTCGCGTGTCTGGGGCATTGGGCCATCCGTCGCCGCAACCACCAGAATCGCGCCGTCCATCTGCGCCGCGCCGGTAATCATATTTTTAACATAATCGGCATGTCCCGGGCAGTCGACGTGCGCATAGTGGCGCGTCTCGGTCTCGTATTCCACGTGCGCCGTATTTATCGTTATTCCGCGCGCTTTTTCTTCGGGCGCATTATCGATATCGTCGACGCCTTTGTTTTTATCGGCCCCGACGCCATAACTGTGAACGATTGCGGCTGTCAGTGTGGTTTTTCCATGATCGACGTGTCCGATTGTCCCGATATTGACATGCGGTTTCGAACGCACATATTTTTCTTTTGCCATAACCTTTCTCCTTTTGTTGGTTATATTGTTTAATTCTGATTTCCAGATTTTCGGTCATGCCATTATATATGCAAAAACCGGAAAGTCAAAAAAATCAAAACTTTTTTCCTATTTCGTCATCTTTTTAATGACCTCGTCCGCCACATTCGCAGGGACGTCGGAATAATGAGACAACTCCATATACGGGTTCGCGCGACCCTGCGACAATGAGCGCAAAGTCTTCACGTATCCGAACAGATTTGCCAGCGGAACAAATGCGCTTACCAACTGATTTCCGAATTGCGTATCGATTCCATTGATTTGTCCGCGGCGGCTGTTCAAATCCCCTATGATGTCGCCGACATATTCTTCGGGCGTATTAACCGACAATTTCATAATCGGCTCCATAATTTTCGGACCGGCTTTTTTTATCGCCTCGCGAAAACAGGCGCGCGCCGCGATTTCAAAACATAGAACATTCGAGTCGACCTCGTGATACTTTCCGTCCACCAAAGTCGCCTTGAAATCCACCGTCGGATATCCGATAAGAACGCCCGTTTCCTGCGCGATACGAAGTCCCTTTTCGACGCCCGGGATATATTCTTTCGGAATCGAGCCGCCGACGATTTTATTTTCAAATTCATAACCGGCGCCCGGTTCAAGAGGTTCGAATATAATCTTCACTTGCGCGTACTGTCCGGAGCCTCCGGATTGTTTTTTATGAGTATATTCCTCGGACACAGTTTTGGTAAACGACTCGCGATACGCAATCCGCGGCTCGCCCACATTGACGTCGACCTTGAATTCGCGGAGCAGCCGATCAACCAGAATCTCGAGGTGCAGCTCGCCGACGCCTTGCAAAATCGTCTGGCCCGATTCCTGATCAACGGACACGCGGAACGACGGGTCCTCTTTCGCCAGCGCCTGCAATCCAATCGACAATTTTTCGATATCGTTTTTCGTCTTCGGCTCGACCGCCAGGGACATAACCGGCTCTGGAACATGAATCTCTTCCAAAATAATCGGCTTCGATTCATCGCACAAGGTATCGCCGGTTATAGTATCTTTCAGTCCGACCAAAGTGATGATGTCCCCCGCGGCGGCTTCCTTGATTTCTTCGCGGTTATTCGCGTGCATAAGGAGCATGCGTCCGACGCGCTCGCGCTTGTCGCGCGTGGAGTTATAAACATACGAGCCCGACGACAATTTGCCCGAATAAATGCGGATGAACATCAGGTTTCCGACAAACGGGTCATTCGCGACTTTGAACGCCAATGCCGAAAAAGGCTCGTCAGCCGACGGATGCCGGACCTCTTCCGTTTCCTCGTCCATTTTGACGCCCCTAATCGCCGGAATGTCGACCGGCGACGGAAGATACTCGACAACCGCGTCCAACAGCGGCTGAACGCCTTTGTTCTTGAACGCCGAACCGCAAATCACCGGCACGAAATTCTGGGCGATTGTTCCCTTGCGCAGCAATCTCTTTATCGTCGCAATATCCGGCGCCGCGCCATTCATGTACGATTCCATCGCCGAGTCGTCCAAGGTTACGATTTCCTCAATCATCTTCGTGTGCAACTCGGCTGCTTTTGTTTTCAAGTCATCGGGAATATCAACCTCAATCGGATTCGAACCGGTTTCATCCTCCCAAATTATTCCTTTCATTTCAACGATATCGACGATACCTTTGAAAGTATCCTCGTTTCCTATCGGGAAATTTATAACCAGCGGATTCGCGCCCAAGCGTTCGCGTATCATATCCACGCAGCGAAAGAAATTACTGCCGACACGGTCCATTTTATTTATGAAGCAAATGCGCGGAACATTATAGCGGTCGGCCTGGCGCCAAACGGTTTCCGTCTGCGGCTGAACGCCGGACACGGATTCGAATACCGCGACCGCGCCGTCCAAAACGCGAAGCGAACGCTCCACTTCCATGGTGAAATCCACGTGGCCGGGCGTGTCTATCAAATTGATACGATGGTCGCGCCAAAAGCACGTTGTCGCGGCCGAGGTAATCGTGATTCCGCGTTCCTGTTCCTGAACCATCCAATCCATTGTCGCCGCGCCGTCGTGCACCTCGCCGATTTTATAATTCTTGCCCGTATAGAACAAAATGCGTTCGGATGTCGTCGTTTTTCCGGCATCAATGTGCGCCATTATTCCTATATTTCTATACATATGCAAGGGGGCGGTTTTACCGACTGACATTTTATTTTCCTTTTATCTTACCATCTGAAATGCGCGAAGGCCTTGTTCGCATCCGCCATCTTGTGCGTATCTATTTTTTTCTTGAACGCGCCGCCTTGTCCGGACAGGGCGTCGCGCAATTCCGCAAACAGCTTTTCCATCATCCCGCGCTCGGAACGCTTGCGCGCGAACTGAACCAGCCAGCGCAAGGCCAAAGTTTGCTGGCGATCTTTCCGAACCTCGACCGGGACCTGGTATGTGGCGCCGCCCACGCGACGGCCTTTGACCTCGACCGACGGCTTCAACGCGTCGACCGCGTCCAAAAATCCCGCCAGCTCGTTCCCATCTTTCGCGACTTTTTTCAATTTCTCCATCGCGCCATAAACGATATTCTCGGCGATTTCCTTTTTCCCGTC
Organism: Rickettsiales bacterium; assembly: GCA_031278055.1. Taxonomy (GTDB): domain Bacteria; phylum Pseudomonadota; class Alphaproteobacteria; order Rs-D84; family Rs-D84; genus JAISGC01. The sequence continues at coordinate 13,257 of JAITLD010000042.1, forward strand.
CCACATCACGACATTAATGCACTTTGCGACGACCAAATTATTATATTTGGAATCCGGTAAAATCGCGCGTTTGTCCGCCTGCTTTCTTCTTGACATTTTTCATTCCTTTTTATCTTCACCCGCCGACAGCGGATTACTTAATTTTATCGCGAATACTGTTTGTTCTTAAAATTTACGCCGCCCCAATAAAGTAAAAAACTTTTATGCGACGGATAATCTCTGTGCGCGTCCTTTAATACCATGCCCGCGTCTTTTTTCGTCCGACCCCAAAAAACAAGTTCCCCGGTCTGGAAATCCACCACGGCGACCTTCCTATATCTGCCCGAAGATTTAATATTATTGAAAAGGTCTTCCAAATCATCATACGATTCAATTTGCATTTTTATCCCCTATTTACGCCTTTTTCGCCTTTGCGCCATAAAGCGACCGACCCTGCTTTCGCGCCGAAACGCCCTGCGTATCCAAGACGCCGCGAATAATATGATATTTCACGCCCGGCAAATCTTTCACGCGGCCCCCCCTGATCATTACTACGCTGTGTTCTTGTAAATTATGCCCTTCGCCCGGAATATAGGCAGTTACTTCATTGCCATTCGCCAGTTTCACGCGGGCGACCTTTCGCATGGCGGAATTGGGTTTTTTTGGGGTCGTGGTGTAAACGCGCGTGCAGACGCCGCGCTTTTGCGGGCACTGCTTCATGTCCGGCGCTTTGGACCTTGTGATTTTCGGTTTTCTCGGTTTGCGTATCAATTGGTTCACTGTCGGCATTTAACTATCTCTTTATAATTGGCAATCGACAATTGATAATTGACAATCAAACCTGCCGTCAGGAACATGTCAAATATAAACTGTCAATTACGAATTGACCTAAACTTCCCCGCCTTTCTGTTTCATATCCCCGAATCGTTATCCGGTTAAAACAGGCAGAAATCTGCGAGAAAATGATTTGCGCCTTGCGCACAATACTCGCAAAGCGATAGAAGTATAACGATGAAACGCGCAGAAGTCAAGCGTTTTTCTGGGCCAAGACCATTTAAGAACAAAGAATTTGCTCTAAGTTCTTCCGATTATTATCCTATAAACATTAAAAACAAGTATAAAAAAAATCCGGCTTGCGCCGGATTTTTTTTCAGAAGTTATATCTTATACCAAGCTTGTATGCGTTTGAACCCGAGCTGTTTGTGCTGGATGTAGAATTATTACCAATAGCACTTCTTGTCCATGCCCACGAGAAATTGCGGTTGTATTGCAAATCAATGCTGATTTTCTCGTTAATCGCATAGGTTGCGCCGACCACAAACTGACCGATAAACGGCAAATTTGCGTTTGAGCTATCCGCTTTATCCCTGAAAACATACCCCAATCCTAACGAATCGATTCCTAAACCAAGGTACGGGGTGAACTTGCTGTCATTTTTGAAGTCATAAAGACCTTTTAAGACGCCGAGACTAACAGTGCCAACAATGTTCAAATCTGTGGCGTCATTGCCGTCATATATATTGGCGGTAAAAACATCGGCTTCAATGCGCAGGCCGTTGCTGAACGCATATCCAATTGACGCATCCAAAGACATCGCGTCAAATATATCGACACCGTCATCCGAACGAGTCGTAGCATATCCGGATATGTATGCGCCGGCATTGGCAGATGTTGCGAGCAATACTGCCGCCAGTGATGTCAAAACTATTTTTTTCATTATTTTCTCCTTTTGTAAGAGTTATCGATGGATTGTTCCACGCGATTGATAAAATTTTACAACAAATAAAACCGCTGTCAATAAAATCCCATCAAAAAAAATAACAAAAAATCCCAATTCTATGATGATTTAAGAATCTTGTGAGTTAAAAAAATTATTAATTATCAATTATTAATCAATTAGGCACTGCAATTCTTAACTCATAACTCTGAACTTTTCAAGCCCTATTCCCGCCTACGCGGGAATGACAAACAACTTTGTTGTTTGTCAAAAAATGCTACCCAGTTTTGTTCCACACACTTTTTTTTACAAAAAACGCCAGTTGTTTGTCAAAAAAACGCTACCCAGTTTTGTTCTATACACTTTTTTACAAAACCCGTCAGGGTTTTGTCATTCCCGCGTAGGCGGGAATAGGGTCTATTTTATTGAAACATGGAAACTGACAAGAGAGTTAAAAGTTATGAGTTAAAAGTTCAGAGTTCATAGAGCCTAATTAGATTGATAATTAATTGTTAATTCTCTTAATAGTCTGCCAGACTGACCGTTTTTGATTATGCTCTTCCAACGTTCTTGAAAAGGTATGCCCGCCCGTTCCATCCGCGACGAAATAATAATAATTGGTATCCGCGGGAAACAATACCGCCTTTATAGCGGCAATTCCAACATTTGCAATCGGCGCGGGCGGCAGACCCTTGTTTCTGTATGTGTTATACGGGCTCATTATACGCAAATGTTTCGACAGCAGCGGCTTTTCCCGCATGTCGCCCAAACGGCCGGTAATGGCGTACACAACCGTCGGGTCGGCCTGCAATCGCATTTTTTTTCTCAGGCGATTCAAATAGACCGACGCAACCATCGGCATTTCGGCCGCCTTTGCGGTTTCTTTTTGCACTATTGAAGCCAAGGTTATCACGTCATTCCAATTTTCAAGCGGGCTGGGCAATGAAAATGAAACGCTCGCGTCCGCGTATTTGTTTTTAACCTGCTCCATTTTTTTCGCCATCAAATCCATCACTGTCGACCGGCCAGTTCCCTTGGAGACAACGTAAGTGTCGGGAAATAATTCGCCGTCATTGTAATTGCGGTCAATTTCTCCTTTCAAAAACGGATTTGTTTTCAAAAGATTCTCTATCTGCTTGACGGTCAGCCCCTCTGGAATCGTTATAGAAGCGCTGGCAACCTCGCCGCGCGTCGTCATGCGCGCCAAACGCCATACGCTTGCGCCGGCGGGAAAATCATAGGTTCCGGCCATCACCTTGTTGCCATACAGCATGACGAAAAATCCGAACGCCGCGCCCTGCCCCAAATCCCGCGCAACAGTCGATACGCCGACGCCCCGCCTTATCTCGTAAGACCTTGGAAACGGAACGACGGATTTAAGAAACAAAAGATAACAGGCGACGGACAAAACGACGGCCGCCAAACCGATAACGCATGGCAGAAAATGAAACCGGCGCGCCGGAATTTTTTGCGGCGGATTTCTATTCTTTTTCGCCGCTGTCTTCTTTGGGACCTTGCGCGGGACTCTGCGTTTGACCGCCACCGATTTTTCTTTCGGTTTTTTCGCGTTCCGCGCCCTAGGTTTCGTGTTTTGTTTTTTTACCATGGACAACATTATATTTTCTTGTTAGAATAAAAACAAATAAAAAAAGGACCATCTATGAAAAAATCGCCGCTTTTTTCCTGCCTGCTGGTTGCAGCATGCGCGACAACCACTTTCACGCCATTTGACGGCAATAAAGTCCAGATTGGCGCGGGCGGTTTTATAAAGGCGAACTATAAGGGAATTTCCGTTTACGAATCAGGTTTGCCGCAGGGAAAAAAGTGCGAAGTGCTTGGAATGGTGACCGACGACCATCAGTTCGATAATGACCAATACGGCGCAATTGCCGAGAAAATCGCCCCTTACGGCGGCAATGTGATTGTCATGTATAAAAAGGAAACAAAAACCACCGGCGCCACGCACTTCGGCCCGGCGGATTCGATTGTAACATTCTCGTCCTTAGATACAGAGGATATCGCGACATATACCGTTTATAAATGCAAATGATATCGTGCTTAACAGACAACACTGAATATCCCACGTCTGCGGCGAAACCGCCATTCGGCGAATTTTTACACCCTCATCGGCATTAGAATGAACAGCGAATCGGTATCTTTTACAGTCGATTTAAGAAGGGTCGGACTCAAAGCGTCCTGCATGGCCATTGTCAGCTTTTCGCCGCCAACTTGATTCGCGATATCAAGCAAAAAGCGCAAGTTGAACGAAATCGCGAAATTGTCGTCGTTGTTGTATTCGATATCCATTTCTTCGGTTCCCGCAACCGCGTTCCCGTCGTCCTTGCTGGATACGCTCGCAACCAATTTATTCATAGAGAATGACAGCTGTACCGGTTTTGTCTTGTCATTGCTGGCCGCCGAAACCAAATCAATCGCGTGTATGAATTCTTTGGTTTTCAACGTCGCAATCTTTTCGTTCGACTTTGGAATGACAATTCTGTAATTTGGATATTGCGCGTCGACCAACTTGCTGGTCAGAATCGCGCTACCAATTGTAAAACGCGCCTTGGTGTCGGATAATTCGACAATCACGTCGTCGACCTTGACATCCGACAGCAAATTGGAAACTTCGGCAACCAAGCGGCGCGGCAAAATGACCGACGGCATCGATTCGCTACCTGCGGGCGCGCCGATTGAACAAAGAGCCAATCGCTGCGAATCTGTGGCGACAGCGGTCAGCTTTTTATCATCGGTTATATGAAAATAAATTCCGCCGAGATGATACCGGACATCATCGGTCGGAATCGCAAACTTGGTCTGATTTATAAGTCGGGCCAACTCATCCGTATTCATTGTGAATTTCACAGTTGCGGTCGGCGCCACCATCGACGGGAAATTGTCGGCCGATATTGTCTGAAATTTGAAAACCGAGCGGCCGCTTGACACGACAAATTCGCCGATTTCCGACAATTTTACTTTGATTTCAGCGTCTTCCGGCAATTTCCGGACAAAATCATAGAACATCTGGACAGGTATCGTGATTGCGCCCGCTTGCAGAACGTCAGCGTTGACATGTTCCACCAATTCCAAATCGACATTCGTCGCGGTCAGGACCAAATCGGTCGCATTCCCCTCGATTTTCACGTTGGACAGAATCGGAAGAGTGTTTCTCTTCTCGATGATTGACTGCATGTGTCCCAGCGCGGCGACCAGCGATTGTCTGAAAACCGAAAACTCCAAACTCATAATAAAATCTCCTTTCGGGCCTTTCTCTCTATTCCCGCGTCATTTTGAAGAATAGCAAAAAAAACGCTTGCTATGCAAGCAGTTTTTTTTGACCAGGACCAGATTTGGAAAAAAATTTTCCAAAAGCAGCCGAAACGCTGGTGCCTGCAACAAGAGTCGAACTTGTCTTTCATCCTTACCAAGGATGTGTACTACCGATGTACTATGCAGGCGGGTCTATAAAAATCTGACTTTTCGATATCAGGTATCTGTATGCCAATTGGCGAACAGCGCCAATTATAAACATAAAAATATGAAAGGCAATCGGAATTTTAATTTGCGTTCCTGCAAAAAATAAAAAATTACCTCAGGTAAAAAATGAACCCCGCAGACACAAAGGCTTTGCGGGGCATTTGTTTTGATTCGCCGATTTCTATGACTATATTATGTAACTTATACCTCTTCCACATTAT
>JAITLD010000071.1 GCA_031278055.1 Rickettsiales bacterium
AAAAATCCGTACAAAATCTGAAAGACGCGATAGAACGGGCGCAAAAAATCGAGCTTAACCGATTTTTGTTTTCCATAGGAATTCCCGAAGTAGGAGAGACAACTGCAAAGCTTCTTGCGCGGCATTTTAGCAAACTTGACGCAATCCTCGCGGCAAAAAGCAATGAGTTGCAAAAAGTCGATGGAATCGGCGGCGTCATGGCCGACGCAATCGAAAAATTTTTCGCCGACGAAAGAAACCAAAAAATTATCGGCCGTCTATTGGACCGAATCGAAGTGAGGGATTCGGCAATCGAAATCAGAAACATGGACAATCCTCTTAAAGGAAAAAAAGTCGTAATAACCGGAACTCTATCTCAATCACGGGACAAAATTAAAGACTTGCTGGAATCGATGGGCGCGCGCGTTCAGAGCGGCATTTCGGCAAAAACTGATATTTTGATTGCGGGGCAAAATGCCGGCTCGAAACTGGCGGAGGCGCAAAAATTATCTGTTGCAATTTGGACCGAAACTGATATGATTGGGAAAATAAAAAAGAACATTCCGGATTTTCAGGAATAGAGCAAGGAGAAAAAATAAAATGGCAGGCAGCATAAATAAAGTAATTTTGGTCGGAAACCTTGGACGCGATCCCGAGGTCCGAAATATCAGCACGGGAAAAGTCGTGAACTTTACCTTGGCGACATCGGAAAATTGGAAAGACAAAACAACGGGCGAGCGCAAGGAAATGACCGAATGGCACCGCATAGTAATCTTTAATCAGAATTTGGCGGACGTGGCGGAAAAAATGCTGCAAAAGGGCACAAAGGTCTATATCGAGGGAACATTGCGGACCCGTAAATGGACGAACCAGCAGGGACAGGACGTTTATACCACCGAAGTTGTTCTGAACGGATTCAACGCGCAGATGGCAATCTTGAACGGCGCGAAAGCGCTGGACAGCTCCATGCCGACATCATCCGACCACAGCGCGGCGCCATCCGCCCCGCGCGAGGAAATCAACGTCGGGTCAATCGGAGACGATATTCCGTTTTAATGAAACGACTGAAAGACTAATAAACGGCCTCGCGTTTATCCCCCAGTTTTCTGTGATGATTTTGGGGTGTTGAAAAATTCTGATAGCATCACAAATCGCGTTCCTGAATTCAACAAGAGCGTTCCAGTTCTAAACAGCAGTTTTCTTATCGTAAATCGTAGAATTCTTATTAGGGGTATAGACTGCGCCGGAGTTCGGCGAATCGAAATAAATATAAAGCAAATTGGTATCCTCGATTGGTTTCCATCCGTTATAGTCCCCGATTATTTGACGCGATAGATTATGCGGAAAAACAGAACGAATCGTATTATCCAGCTTTCGCGCAAACTCATCGCCGAATGCGGGGCTGGCAATTATATTCATCGCTATGATTCCGCCAGGCTTTAACACTGATTTCATCCATGACATGAAATCATTTGTAATCGCAGATTCCGGAATAGACCATCGCGAAAATATATCCATAAGTACAAGGTCATATTTCGCGGATGTAGTCCGCAAAAATTGTCCGGCATCTTGAACCACAAAACGTTTATTCGCGGACAACTTCTTTTTCAAAAAATGACGTTCGGCGACATCCCGCATGGCGCTATTTATGTCCACGAAAGTATAATTATTTCTTTCATCCAAATTTCCGACTGTGAACCCACCGGCCCCAAGAACCAATATTTCCTTAATTTCATTAGAAGGAATCGTGTCTATAAAGTGTTCGTTTATGTAATTTATGTAGCCCGCGTATTTTGTCCCATCATTGGATATTGCCGAATGAAGCGCCGAATCAACCATCAAATATCGCGCATTCGTAGTATTAAAAACCGCAACTGTACTTTCAGCATTGTTTGATACAACTCCATAATTCTTGCGCAGAACGCTACCATTGTTAAAAAAATAGGCGACAAAAATTATGGCGACAGATATCATTAACGACCACAGCCGTCGGAATGCCGCAAATGCACATCCGCATGCAAGAATGACTGTCAGAATTATCGCATAATTTGTTCCGAAAATAGACATGAAAATCAATGTAGTAAGAAGTGAGCCCAAAACTGAGCCGATTGTGCCAACTCCCATTGCCACTCCGGCATTATCATGCCCGCCCCAACTCACATTTTGCGCCAGCGCGGCAGTATTGAAACCGAATAAAACGCCGGCGGCGAACAAAAATGAAAAAGAATATATGAATGTTTGAACTATATTCGAGACTATGCCTGCCGATGACATTATCCCAAAATAATCAAAAACCATAGGATAACTGGCCGCCAAAACAATTAACGACGCGATGAAAAGAAATCCAACACATATTTTTTTATCAGTTATGTTAATATCCGATTTCTTCGCGCCGAGGAAGTATCCGATTGTCATCGCCCCCAGATAAACACCGATAATAATGCTTGAAATTGCGGCGGTATTGCCAGCAAAATTCGCAACCTGCCGCAGAACAATCAATTCCAGCGCCAGGCCGATGTAGCCGTTCAGCGCTATCAGCGCCAGCGTCGTAAATTTTTTTCCTTTGTCATATTCCATGAATCCAAAGATAACAAAAACAGATAGGGGGCGGCAAGATATTTTTGGCCAAAAATCATATTCTCTACGATTCGCAAAAAAAGGAAAATCGCGGCAACGCCCAACCTGCCGTCGTTCAACGCGTATTCTGGGCAAAGCCGGCAAATATGTAGTTCATATCGCGCATCCTGCCATCCGGACCGGCCGCATCGGCCTGACACATCCCGTTTTTGGAAATCTGCACGTCAAAATCTGGCATATCGCCCGCTTCGACGACACACTCGTTCCGCAACGAACTAGCATGACGAACAAGAAAGATGTTTTTTAATCCGTTCATACCGGTTAACCCTCGCGGGATTTCCCTCTGTTCCGAAACGGGCCAAGATTATTTGACAAATCTTTGACGACGCTTTCGATTATCTCTTCGTCAGTCGGCGGATTTTCGGGTATCTGCGCGATAATTCCCGTTGTTCGCTTGGGGCGGCAATCATACGGATTTATCTTGTTCAAATCTATATTACGTTTATACATTTTTACCTCCTGATAATCAAAATTATAGCAGAGTTTGCTTTGTTCCGGCAATATTTTCTTTCTCCGCTTCCGCGCTCCCCGGGCGCGCTCTGATTTCAAACGGAAGTTTATTGATTTCTTTGGCATATAAAAAAAATGTATGATAGTATATGCTTCCTTAATCAAAGGGACAGAAATGACATCATCAGTATCTTTCATGAAATACTATAAATGTGCTGAAATCATAAAAATACCAAAACAAAACTGTAAAATAATCCGCGGGTTTGAGATGAGGCGCGGGCGGGTTTGCAAAAAAGAAATGTTATTTGTAAAACATAATGACTACATGGGGTTCGTAAAACTGGAAAATGGCGAATATATGAACCTAACCGACAGGCAATTACGCGTGATTGAACGTTTGATTCAAGCAGCAGAAAATAATGAAGTTTACGTACATTACCGCGATTTACTTGATTGCGCGCGATCCGCGTCTTTAAATTTTTATACAATATTTCAAAGACGCAAAAACAGAGCTCAATTTATAGAATCCACACATATGGGATTTTATAGATTAAAATTATATGCCGACCCGTATAAATTAAAGTATGAAATGGCATTACGGAGGATAAAGAAGCGTATAGGGACAGGAGAACTGTTAAATCGCAGAGGAGAACGCTTTTACAGTCGTGTATAATTAAACAATTTATGTCAACCTATAACAATTTCTGACATTTTTTTCAAGATTGTTCAAAAAGAGAACATCTGCATAAAAATACGCGGATTTCAGGGATTCTCTGGCGGAAGCGCAGGGATTCGAACCCCGGATTGGGTTACCCCAATGCCTGATTTCAAGTCAGGTGCATTCAACCGCTCTGCCACGCTTCCAACCGCTAGATTATTCTATATCGAAATATTCAAAAAAGCAAAAGAACTTTTGCAAGAGAGAGACAACCAAAAAAGAATCGCGCTGAATCTCCAAAAATCTATCGCTTGAATCCCGATTTGTTAACAAAACATGTTCAATTTCGCAGAGCGCTGAAACTGAAAACACACGCAGTGTGTGGCATAGCAGAGAGTATAGTTTTAGAACTCGATGTTCAATTTTGGCGGCCGTCCACGAACTGCTGGTATGTTTCGGTATCATATGCTTGGAAAGAGAAAGGCATTAAATACGAACAGACGAAAGAGCATCGGTTCAAGTCCGAGACAGCGGACGGAATGTTAAAAAGTTTGACTTTTTTTAGAGAATCTGTCACAATGTCAGCATAAACCCGCTGTTCTTAGGAGCGAGCGGCCAGGGGGGATGAAAATCCCCCCGTCTTATTGGAGTAGTATATGTCGCATCGCGAAGTTATTGCTTATATTGACGGATTCAATTTGTTTTATAGTCCGGGTGTTGAAATAATTTTGGGCTATTTTTCTGTTCATAAAACACAAATGCCGGCCGCCGATTCGGATTTTAAGGCA
>JAITLD010000025.1 GCA_031278055.1 Rickettsiales bacterium
CCTTCCGGCAACATGGCATCGCCGCCCAACGCGTCATCGATGAAATCGTCCGCGCGGCAATCAAAAATCAAGAATTGAGGATTAAGAATCGTCAATCCGCATATAAACCCGAAAACTAAAACTATTTTTTTCATGTTTTATTTGTCAATTGTTCACTTTATTATCACCTCGTCGACCATGAATTCGAAAATCGCGGCCGGCGGCATTCCGTTATCAAGAAATTTCCCCGCGCTGAATTCGCGCCCGTGTAGCGTTTCGCGTATTTTTTTATTAAATCGCAATTGTAAATACAACTCTTGTCCGCTTGATATGATCGGCGGAGAATTAAAGTCATTCGCCGTGTTCCATGTTTTTGCCCGGAATGGAACGACATAGTATTTGCCGCGAATCTCAATATCTTTCGGACGCGCCGTTATCGTCCGCATTTTCCTTTTATCTGCCATTTCTTTCAATTCCGGCATGACTTCGCTTTTCCATTTAGAAACTACCGCCGGCGCGGACATCAATCGCAAAGCCCCTTGCGGACCCGCGCGGGTTTCCAATTCCCCTATATCCGGCATTACTTGCAAATATTCCATCGCAAATTTTATAATCAGGCGATTTCTGATATATTCGTCCGATATATTTTCCAACGCAATCGGCGCTGGGATTCTATTCTGGCGCAACGTCGCCGGTTGTAGCATAATCGCGTTTATTTTTTGCGCGTCCGCGTAATTATACACGCGAACGCACACATGAATCGACGCGGCGGCAAGCACCAGAATCGCGACACCGGAAAAAAAGCCGATAATTTTCTTCATTTATCCTCGTAAAAATTAAATTCCGAAACATGAAATCCGAGCGTGTTTTGATATCCGTCGCGAGTGTGCCCGATTTTCACAAACGCGATGATTTTTTTCTTTTTATTCGATATCAAATCGCCGGTTATTTTCCAAAGGCCGCCTTTTTCATCCGGCGTTCCCATCGGTTTTGCGAAAATATTTATAAACTCCATAACCTCGCCATTTTCAAATTTTTCCCGCCATCGCGGCAATATCTGGATGAAAAAACTATTGAATGTTTTTGAATCGGAGCCGCAGCATAATTTGCATTGGTTCCAATTTTTATCGCAATCCATATTCGCGCATTTGCACCACAAAACATTTTCATTATCAATTTGACTTTTAGATATGTTGAAATAGTCGGATGTGAATTTTACGGCAATCGATTCCTGAATCAGGTGATACCACGGCAATTCTGTCGGCGAGTTTTGTTTTCTTTCGGAATAAACGCTCCATTCGCCCGTGCCGTTTATGTATAAGAAATAAGGTCGCGCGTTCTGACTTCTGCGCGCCCAGACCAGGGCCCCCGCGCAGACGATTATCAACAGCATGACAATGCCGGAATAAATTGCAAACCTGCGCGCCGTCTCGAGCGGGCGCCCCCATGCGAACATCCTGGAAAAGAAACGTTGCGGATAATCCATATCTTAGTCGCGGTTCACAATTATAAGCTCAGAATGTAAGAATTGACATTGCATTTCGTGCGTAATTTAATCAAAGTTGTTTCATTGTCGGATACTTATAGACAATATTAAATTAATATTGACTCGTTAATAACCTTGAACTCATAACTCTAAACTCTGAACTTATAAACTTGTTAACGTGCCTATCCCTTATAAACTTTCATGCATGCGCATGGCGACAGCTTCAATTCGTCATTGTCGAATCCGATGCCAACCGGCTCGCGGTCATAAACCTGGCCGCAACCCGCCAATCCGATTATGATTATAGTTGCAAAAATTATTTTCTTCATGGTATTCCCCCGATTTTTACGATTATAGAAAAGTTTCTTCCGGCAGGTCAAGTGTTAGTTGTGAATATTGAAACATGAAACATGGGACATGAGATGTGGGGGCGTTGCTGAAAAAAAAGTCCTTGCATAGGACTTTTTTTCTGATACAATGCGCCTGTTCAATAAAAGAAAGGAGAACTCTATGACTTGGACTATATTGATTCTGGCTATAGCGGTTATTCTTTATGTTTTCGCCGGCAAACTGGCGGGAGCAGACGGAAAAAAACCATTGCCAGCGACGCCCTTTATTAAAAAAGGCGTAAACATTGTTTCCATAATTCTGCTGATAATTGGCGTGAATAGACTTGGCGTCGGCACATCGTATTATCTGGCGGACAGCAATCCCGCAATTTTGCAGGAAATGGCGAACAATATGCAAAGCCAGGAACGCGAAAAATCATCGCGACTTGTCCGCAAATATGTGAAAGAACATTCCGAGGAAATGGCGAAATGGGCGCCTGTTCTTGGTGATGAAAAGGCCGCAAAAACGATATTTGTTTGGTCCGCCGCCGATTGTCCGTATTGCCGCCGCGTCCACAATGAATTGACCCGCGTGCTGGCCGAAAACAAGGATGTTCGCGTTGTGATAAAGAATTTCCCAGTTCATGGTGAAATTTCTGATATTCCCGGTCGTTGGACAATTGCCGCAAAGATTCAGAGCAATGCGAAGTCAGCCGCTTTGTACGAGAAGATTATGGCGAATCAATACTGGGGGGACAATCATAATGCAAAGGATCTGAATAAAATCATTACAAAGAATTTGCAGAAATATGCGAAAGAAGTCGGTTTAGACGTCTCGAAATTGGAAAAAGATCTGAATGGTCCGGAAGTTGCGCAAGAATTGGCGCAGGTTCGCGAACTGGCACAGCAATTCCAAATCAGCGGGACTCCGTATCTGATTATTCAGGATCAGGTATTCCCGGGCGCGATACCATATTCGCAAATCATGAATGCATTGCGTTAAAGTAAAAAAAATCCCGTTCTGCGGGATTTTTTATTATGATATTTTTGAATAGCCCATATAATATTCGGCGAATCCAAAGGGATTTGGATTCGGGGTTGTGATGGGTTCTTGCGGAAGCAATGTAGAAATACTGATATCTCGAAAAAAATATCAGCGGTATTCTGTTCGTATGGAATAAAAATTAAACTTCTGAAACAGAGTCTTTTGGACAGTGCGATTGCGATGGTGTCCCCGGCAGGAGTCGAACCTGCATTTACAACTTAGGAGGTTGTCGTTCTATCCATTGGACTACGAGGACCTGTTGTCGACAATAGCACATTTGGTCTAAATTTTCAAGGCAGAGATTTTATGTTTGTAATTTACGACATGCCGAACATTTTACTATCAGTTCGCATTTTTTATTCTATCTGGCGGCGCGGATGGAATATGCTGGACTGCTGGTTTCCCCCTGATCCGCTGGCATTTCCATGCGCCCGCCGCACGAATTTTACAAAAAAATTTTATATACGCAAATTTTTTTGCGTCCCCGCCCGTTCATCTGTTGTTATTTTTTATGAGTTAAATTATTAATTATTGTGTTGAGCCGGCGCGCGAACACTGGTTCCCCTCCTTGGGAGGGGGGGCCGAAGGGGCGGGGTGGGTTCACGGGTCCAACCCAC
>JAITLD010000060.1 GCA_031278055.1 Rickettsiales bacterium
TATAATCAAAAATAATTTTTTCATATATTTCCCCTTTTCTTTTCGCACCAGAGTATAAAACTTAGTTATCACAATATCAAGAGGAAAATTCCTGTCTTTGCGACAAAATAATAAGACCAAGAAATGCCCGTAAAGTTGAAAATCCGATTTCTTTATGATAAAATCAGCCTATGTCTACAAAAAAATTCGATTTCAAAAAAGGGCAGTACGTCGTATATCCGACCCAAGGAGTGGGGCGTCTTGCCAAGACCGAAGAAGTCATTGTCGCCGATCAAAAAATTAAAATGCTGGTAATCGATTTTCCAAAAAGCAACATGACGTTGCGTGTGCCGATGGAGCGCGCCGAATTATCCGGATTGCGGCCGCTAATATCCGCGCGGAAAATGATGGAAGCTATCAATTCGGCAAAAGACAAAGCAGGAGCGCGACGTATGATTTGGGCGCGACGCGCCGCAGTTTATGAAGATAACATCAATTCCGGCGATCCTATGAAAATCGCCGAGGTTATCCGTGATCTGATGAGGCGGACCTCGTCCGATCCGATGACTTTTTCCAGCCGACAATTGTATCTGCGGGCGCTGGAACGCATGGCCCAAGAATACGCGGCGATAAATAAAATCGAACTTGATGAAGCAACTGAAAAAATCGAAGATATCTTGGAAATCCCAAAAGATCTTGAGTTGGGGGATCCGTCCGCCGCCACGGATGTAGCAGAAGCAAGTAATCCCTGATAATAATATTCAAAGGCTTGTGAATAAATGGCAGAGAAATCACAATTTAACGATTCTGACAACAGTGGTTTTCTGCATAGATTGCCAATCGTATTTGCAACTGCAAAAAACGATGTTGCGGTTATGGCGGGACATCTGGCACAGAATGCACGGCATATGTTGACCCGATTGCGACGCCTGTCAAAGCGCGCGGCAAGCGCAAAGACGACCAAACAATTCGTCCAAATAAAATTAAAGACGGAAAAATACATCCAGAAGAAAAAATTGGAAACATCGGAAACGGGAAAAAACGGGTTATTGCGACCAGTGTCAATGATGAATGAGCTGCAAGCAATCGCGGATATTCACGCCACATTGCTTGGCGCGGGTCGATCATATTGCATGAAGAACAATATCACATGGGTCGTCACTCATTACCTAGTCGATATTTTGGAAATGCCGAACGACAAAGAGGAATTGGAATTATCCACATGGCCGGCAAACCACGAGGCACTTCGCGCCGTCCGTGACTTTGAAGTGCGGGGCGCTGACGGCCGCCTGATGTTGCGTGCGACCAGTCAATGGATAATGATTGATCTGGCGACGCGTAGGCCTGTGAAAATCAGCGAGTATCTTCCAAATTGGGACTGTGTTCCGGCCCGCGCACTGGATGAGGCATTCGACAAATTCGCGGAATTCGATTCGGAATACAGTGTTGATTTTGACGTGCGATACGATGATATCGATGTGAACCCACATGTCAACAATTCGGTATATGCGACATGGGCGACCGAATCGCTTGGATATGACTTTTTGAATTCTCACAAACTGCGGAGATTAAAAATAAATTTTAAGAAAGAAATTCCAGCGGGAACCAAAAAAGTGTCCGTGGGATTTCAAATCGATGGCAATTTAACGAGACATGTGATAAAAACCGATAGATTAACGAATGCGATCGTCGTATGCGAATGGCTATAATTCCGGCACATACGGTCGAGCTCGAAAAATTTTTTTGACTTTTTTTATTCGAGTTGTATATTCCCGTCGAGAATTAAGGGGAAGGATATGGAGAACCAACAGACAGCACAGTATGTAGAACCAGATTTAATCGATTCCAAGTCATATAGTTATCTGTGGACGAAATTGTCCGGGCAGTATAAGATGTGGACATTTTCTGATGGTAGCCACTGCCAGCTGGTGATATATAGGAACTTCTTCCGTCCGCATGATGATTTCATTTGCAGATTCATTATATATGATCAAAACCTATTCATACGCGCCTCTGTTGCGGCCAAAATTCATGATAATCCGATTTCACTGACGCAATACTACGAAATAAAAAGAAAAAAGGATATTCAAAATAAAGCGGGATCATATACTGTTGGCCGCTTAGAAAATGATGTAAGAGTATACGCAAAAAAAACATCTCTGGGCACGGCGGCAAAAGCTGCAATAATGGGATTTGACGAATGCGTGGCTTTCTCGGATAATTCAATCGGCGCAAATGCGAAGTTTGTGAATCATACGATGCCATCAGGCTTCAATCATGTGAACATCGGTTTTGTTTTAGACAATCAGATGACGGAAATTGCGCGTTACAACCGCGGAAATCATCGATTGTTCTCGCGCAAGGAATACACATACTTACAAGAAAGAAAGAATCGACAGACAGATAAGCCAATCATTGTGACAACACCGTATATGGCGACAAAACCGCTTGACGTTGCGACGATAACACGGCATAAAAAAGAAACTATCGAGATGGCGGTAACCGCCTTCAAGAAAGCCCAAGATTATGCCGATTTTATCGGAGAAAAAAGTATTAAGAGAATAAAAAACCGTTAAGCCTATGTTTTTATCGTTTGGATCATTAGGGATCACACGAAAGAATCGGCAGAATTATGTTTGAATTTACGCAATTACATGTGTGGTTGCCCATACTGGACAATCTTAGGACTCACTATAAAGACCGCTTTGCCGATTTGCAAGGCCGCGAATGATAATTTCCGCATGTTGCTGGCGGCATAAATTCATGTCAATTTATAACACTTTTTACCAGAAATAATTTTTATTTTTTGCTTGATCTTATGTATTCTATCGGATACAATACAAACATAAGGAATCAGAAATGAACGAAATGAAGTTGCAAATCCTTGAAGAGTTCGCCGATTGGGTAAAATCTCACAAAGATGCGACTCTGAAAGGTAAGATCGCAACTCGGCTGAACCAGTTGCAAAGCGGAAATTTCGGCGACCATAAGTCAGTTGGCGGCAGTGTTTCCGAAATGCGGATACAATACGGCTCCGGCTATCGCCTGTATTACACAATCCGCGAGCGAGTAATTGT
>JAITLD010000068.1 GCA_031278055.1 Rickettsiales bacterium
CGCCTCTTTTCGTTTCGCGCATTCTAGTGCATTTTTTGCGGAAAATCAAGCGGTGCCCCAGCAGGATTTTCGGGCGGCAAGGCCTATGGAAGAGAGAGCACCGCGGCGCGGGAGCACGACGCGTTCGTGCCGTACGGGACGCAGTACGCGCAATTGGCCGCACAGTGGTTCGCGCAAAGGATCGCACAGTTGCTCGCGCAAGAGGACGCCGAACCGTAGACGTCCAGGAACACCCAAGAACCGCCAAGATTTGGGCTTGTCATCCTGCACCAACAGTTTGTATTGTTTGAAACTGTTGATGTATCATAACTTGGTGAGCCATCGGTATATGTGCCGCTGTTTGTACTGGAACAAAATGACATTCCTGTCACTGTATGATATACATCAGTTGAACTTTCATCTGACGTTACAGACCATGTGCCGCTATCGGGAGTTGAATCATAGTTACGGCTAAATGCTCGCCTACTATTTTGCAGTGTTTCAGATGATGGCTTGGTTCTCCACGCACCCAGCCATTCCAATTGGCAGAGTTTTAATGCATGCGCGGAAGATAAAGTCATGGTCATTATCATGAATGTTATTATGATTTTTTTCATATCGCGCACCTTTCGTTAAATTTATTTTCAAATATATCCTGAAAGGTGGCGGGATTCTGAAAAATCGTCAACAGAACGATCGCGATGCTTTCAATATATGACACCGCAATCCCGCCATAAGCGGGATAGTTTATTTTCTGTGCCCATCCAAGCACACTGTTGACGAGATTTTCAGATCTCGGTTTCCTTTCGGATACGGGGTTATTATTTCAATTACTATTCAATAACGCAAGTGATTTTTTTGAGTTCAGAGTTATGAGTTCATAGTTTCTTGTCATTCCCGCGCAGGCGGGAATAGCAATGCTTAATTGACTAATAATTGATAATTAATAATTCAAGAACTCATAACTCATAACTCTGGCGTCTATCCTTTGTTCGTATATTCGCAAAAGCCTTCGTTCGTGTCGCAATGATTGATTGTGCCCTCGCTGATAAAGTATCCCTGCTCGTGCAAACAGGCGGAACAAATTTTCGGCGCTTCTTTTCCAATATGCCAGTTTCCGCAGTTCGTGCAGCGCCACATGACGATTTTGTCCTGCTTGAACAATGTGCCCTTTTCAATCGCCTCTATCAGCGCGCGATAACGCGACTCGTGATACCGCTCCGCATACCCGATGTTTTTCAAAACCTCGGCAATCGCGTCAAAACCCTCGCTGGCCGCAACCTGCGCGAATTTCGGATACATTTCGGTATTCTCATAATTCTCGCCGAATGCCGCCGCTTGCAGATTTTCAAGAGTCGTGCCGATTTTTCCGGAGGGAAACGCGGCGGTTATCTCCAAATCGCCGCCTTCGAGATATTTGAACAGACGTTCCGCATGTTCTTTTTCCTGGGCCGCCGTTTCTTCAAATATTTTTCCTATCGCCTGAAAACCGTCGGATTTCGCCTTGCTTGCGAAAAACGTGTATCGATTGCGCGCCTGCGATTCCCCAGCGAATGCGATCAGCAGATTTTTCTCGGTTTGCGAGCCTTTAAGTGTAGCCATTTTTTCTCCTTTGTTTCTTGCAATCTTAGCAAAATATTTTACAATTGCAACCGCATGCATTTCGATATCATAACCCTTTTCCCTGAAATGTTTCCCGGAACCTTGGGCGGCGGCGTGGTTGGACGCGCCCTCTCGAATGGTATTTGGTCGTACGATACCGTCAATCCGCGGGATTTTTCGGACAATAATTACGGCAGCGCGGACGACGCGGCCTTCGGCGGCATGGATGGCCAGGTCATGATGGCCGAACCGATAGCAAAAGCAATCGATAAATTAAGAATTAAAAATGAAGAATTAAAAATTAAAAAAAATAAAATCATATATTTTTCGCCAAGGGGGAAATTATTCGGCCAAAAAATGGCGCGGGAATATAATTCCGAATTTTCAATTCCCTATTCTTCGTTAACTTTGCTCTGCGGCCGCTACGAGGGCGTCGACCAACGGCTGCTGGACGAATATGAAATTGAGGAAATTTCTATCGGGGATTACATACTTTCAGGCGGCGAAATCGCGGCAGAGGTTTTTATTGACAGCTGTGTCCGGCTGTGCGATAATGTCGTCCATGGCGGAATCGAGGCCACCAAAAACGAAAGTTTTGAAATCGGGGGCCTGGAATGGCCGCTATTCACCCGGCCGCACGAATGGCGCGGACGCAAAGTCCCAGAGGTCCTGGTGTCCGGCCACCACGAAAATATAATTAAGTGGCGGAAAGAACAATCGGACGCGATAACGAGAAAAAGGCGTCCGGATTTGTTAAAGCGATTGACGACACGCGATATTAAGGAGCAAGATTATGGCGAACATAATAAATAAAATCGAAGAAAAAGAAATGGAAAAACTGGCGAAAAAAATACCGGATTTCAAGGCCGGGGACACGCTGAAAGTCTATTGCAAAATCAAGGACGGCGACAAGTTCCGCACACAGTTGTTCGAAGGAGTCTGTATCGAGCGCTCCGGCAGCGGGATTAATGCGGCGTTCACGGTTCGCAAGGAATCCTATGGCGTCGGGGTCGAGCGCAAATTCCCCCTGTTTTCGCCCGCGGTCGAGAAAATTGAAAAGGTTCGCGCGGGCAAAGTCCGCCGCGCCCGATTGTTTTTCCTGCGCCATCTGACCGGTAAAAAAGCAAGAATCGTGGAAGACCTGTCATCTGGAAAAAAATGCGAATAACGTTTTTGACTTTATCGCTTGTCTGCCTGCTTTTCATTCCCGCGTTCGCCGAGGACGACGGCAAATATATTCCGATGGAAAACGCAATTGTTCAGATTATGAACAAAGCGGCCGGCAAGGTTCAAACCATTACGATTCCGGTTAACAAAGCCGTGAAATTCGAAAAGTTGGAAATTTTGGTAAAAAAATGCCTGACGACGGACGAATTCCTGCCGGAGGATTTTTTCATGTTCGTCGAAATCAACAAATCCGGAAAAAAAATCTTTTCCGGATGGATGACGATGTCCGAACCAGGGCAAAATCCCCTGCAAGACGCGGACAATGATTTATGGC
>JAITLD010000046.1 GCA_031278055.1 Rickettsiales bacterium
GGGATAAAGCTTTCTGGCGGCCAGCGCCAGCGCATAGCCATCGCGCGCGCCATCATCAAAGACGCCCCGATTCTGATTATGGACGAGGCGACCAGCGCGCTTGATTCCGAAACGGAATCGCTGGTTCAGAAATCTTTCGACGAGGCGTCACGCGGAAAAACCACGATAGTCATCGCGCACCGTTTGTCCACTCTGCGCCACATGGACAGAATTGTCGTGATGGAAAAGGGCAGGGTCGCCTAATCCGGCGCGCACGCCGCGCTGCTGAGAAAAGGCGGAATATACGCGAGACTTTGGAAACTGCAATCGGGCGGATTCATAAAGGAATGATTTTTCCGCACTCAAAACAAGTCGGACACATTGCAGATTTTTTCCAACGGAACCGACGACGAGATTTCCAATTTATCGCCCGACAATTTATAAATAGTTTTCGTCGCCATTGTCGGCGTTATCCATGACTCAATCCACTTACGCGATATTTTTATCGCGGCGAATTCGGGGGTGAAAACGAATCTTATTTTTTGTAGCGCGCAATCCGCGCCCTCCACCGTTCTGAATTCATCCGGCGTTATGTCGGCAAAGTTTCCGTTTGTTTCCAATTCTATTTTGTATTCGAAATATGAATGCGAGGTCTGGCTTTCATTCTTAATTCGATTTATTCTGATTTTTTTTCCGCCGCCAATATTCGCGTTAAAGGTCTCGCTGCTGGCGACCCCTTCTCCCGCGTCATTCAGCGGGAATTCGGTTTTCGAATCCGGACCGTGAAGCCCGTCGTCGAATTTGTAATTGCCAAAGCCTTGCGATGTTTTTACTTTGGTTTTTTGAACATGCTCCGCCTGCGTTTTCGTCGGGGCGATTTTGACCGCTTCTTTGTCCTTTCTGCCGAAAAAAAAGTACGAGATTGCGATTGCAAGCATTGCGGCCGCAACAAACGCGACGATATTCGATTTTTGCATGATAGTTTCTCCTTATGTTCTGATTTCCTGTCCGGGGACCCATCCTTCGACGACCCTGATCGCGTTAACCACTCTTTGCAGCTGTTCATTATTTAATTGATTCATCGGCGTGCCGCCGGGCAATCCGGTCAGCTGTTCGACGCGCCTTTGGTATGCCGCGGTGTCGTTTTCAAATGGCGGCGCGTATCTGTTGATTGCGCCGAAGATAGTCAGCGAATTATAGCTGTCGGTCCTCAGCAGCGCGCCGATGGCATTGGCCCCCGTGCGTTCGTCCGGAAAGACCGCGAATCCGCCGGCCTCTCCTATCGCGCCCTGACTGCGCGAAAATTCCGAATATCTGATATTGCCGGGGTTATTGTTTCTCCATGCGCGGGTCCCGCCGACTCTTACATATCTGTTTCCTTCCGCGTCGACGTATGCGACATCGCCGCTTCCGGTCGCCACGCTCGCGCCCGAACTCACGATAGGACTGTCGTATGACGGCGCCTCGTTTACGGTTACGGGCGCGTTGCCGCCGCCCGTTTCGCCGAAATTTGCGTCTTTCATCGCGAGAACTCGGTTTATTTCCGAAACGGATATTTTGAGTTGTCTGCATTCCAACGCGCCTTTATCCAACAGAAATCCGACAAGCGCCGGTATGACGGCCAGGCCCGAGAAAAGCAGAAACAGGTTTCTTAAATTATCTATGATTTTAATTTCGGCCGCGCGGATTAACGCGATTCCCCATCCGAACAATAGAATCATCGCCAATAGCCCCATGACAATCCAAGCGAAATCGATAAAGTCGGATAAATTGCGGATAATGCAGGTCGGATCTTCCAAAATAACCGCGCCGCCTTCTATTCCAAGAACTTGGTATCCCGATTTCCCCAAAGATTGCGCGATTGCTGCTGCATCCATTTTTTAGGGCCGCTTGATGAAATCCGGCAATGTGAAATCCGCCACATCTTCATTTGCCGCAATTCCCGCATAGCTGAACAAATCGCCCAAAAGATTATTAAACGGATTTTTTCCTTTGCGGCCGAACGGCTTTGGCTTTTTTGCGGGCGCGGCTTTTTCAGCGGCCTCCTCTTTGTCTAAAAAGTCATCGAATTCCTCGGCCAAATCCGGCTTTTTCGGCAACTCGTCTTCGTTCATCGACGGTAATCCATCCAGCAATGCGGTAATGCTTGATTCCTCATCGTCGTCATTATTCGAAACGACCAGCGGTTCGTCGACAATTTTGGCCGGATATGTATGTTCGTTGTTTTCATGCGTTATGCTCGCGGTTGGATTTTCAATAACGTTCAGAATAGATTTGCGCCTGACATTTGGAAATTGCAGGATTTTATGGTCGGGAACAGACGGGACAGATTTCTCGTTCAAGGTATCGGCGGCGGCCCCGTCCGCCAATCCGTCGATTGGCAAACCGAACAGAACGATATCGGACGGCAGGTCCAGCGAATGCCTGATTTCATCCAACGCAGACTTTATTTCTGCGGGCGCAAAACACTCGCCGCCGGAAATATAAACCAGCTTCGTTTTCATAACAGGATTATAACACATTTTTATTGAACAATAAATCAAAATGTTCTATTATGCGGAAAATGGGCGTAAAAGAGCAGATTTTTAACGAGTTGGGCGAATTGGAATCCATTGCGGGGCGCTTGCGCGGCGCCGAATCCGCGTTCAAGAAACAAACCGATTTGGAGATAGCGATTCTTAAAAAGCAGGTGGCGAAATTGAATGAAACCCGCGCGACCGCGAATGATAAAATCAATCAGGCGCTGTCTGTTTTGGGGACGTTGGAATGAGCATTGTGAACATTTCCATCGCCAACAAGAAATATCAGATAGGATGTGAAAACGGACAGGAATCCCGTCTGCATGAGCTTGCGAAAATGCTGGATATGCGCGCGGCCGAAATTCTGGATAAAATCGGCCCGATGTCTGAGACAATGCTCTTGGTAACCTTGTGCGTCGTTCTTGCGGACGAGCTGAACGAATCCGCAGATTCGGATATGCGGGAAATATTGGATAAAATAAAGGAAATAAAAAGGAAAATATCATGAGACAACCGACAATCATAGGACAAAAAAAACAAAAAAATATTCTGATGGATTGGGTCAACACCATCTTCTGGGCGGGCTTGATTGCGATTATTTTCCGCAGTTTTTTGTTAGAGCCGTTTAATATTCCGTCCGGCAGCATGATTCCGACCATGGAGGTCGGCGATCATCTGTTCGTTTCAAAATGGAATTTCGGATACTCGCGTTTTTCATTTCCGTTCGGCAGCTGGAATCTGTGGAGCGGGCGTTTCTGGCGGTTCGGAAAGCCGGAGCGCGGCGATATAATCGTATTCAGAAAACCGAACGATACAATCGAATACGTAAAACGTCTGATAGGAATTCCGGGGGATACGATTCAAATGAAATCCGGCCGCCTGTATGTCAACGGCATTTTGGTTCAACGCAAAAATCCAAAACGTTATATCGTCGCGAACGTATCGCGCGAGTATAAGGAGAGGGGATATAAATATGAAAAATACGGGCAGGAACTTTTTATCAGTGGGAACAGGATATTCGCCAATGGCGCGCCGGTTGATTTTAATTATACGATAGAATACAAGGATCCGGATTTGTGCCGCTATTCCCCGATGGAATGCATGATAGAGGAGGCCCTGGAATACACGGAAATATTGCCGAATGGAAAGGAACATCAGATTGTTGAATTGTCGGACGCGGACACATTCGACAACACGGCGCCGTTTGTCGTTCCCGACAATCATTACTTCATGATGGGCGATAATCGCGACCGTTCGGCGGACAGTCGCAGTGTCGGGCTCGGGCCGGTTCATTACGATAATTTCATGGGCAAGGTTTTATTTATTTTCTATTCGCATAATTATTATTCGCCGCTTCCGTTTATATGGGATTGGCGCGGAAAAATGCGGTGGGAAAGATTTGGAATTTCTGTCAAGTGAGAAAATTAAATTATATTTTCAATAATAAATCCTTGTTCGACCTTGCCATGACGCAATCGGGTGCGGACGCGGTCAATAACAACGAGAGATTGGAATTTCTGGGCGACCGCGTTCTGGGATTATCGGTCGCGACAATGTTATATAAATTATTTCCTGATGAAAACGAGGGGGAATTGGCGCGCCGTTTGGCTTTTTTGGTATCCACAAAGACCTTGGCGCGAATTTCGCGGGAATTCGGGTTTGATAAGCGCGTCAGACACGGACACATGACGGGCGGCAAGATGGAGCATGTGGCGGCCGACGCGATGGAATCGGTGATAGGCGCGATTTATCTGGATGGCGGATGGAATGCGGCGTCGGAATTCGTGGCGTCTGTTTGGACGGGTATCGCCGCCGCGGATATCGAGGCGCCGAAAGATCCGAAAACGGCATTGCAGGAATTGGCGCAACATTCCGGCGACGGGACATTGCCGATGTATGAATTCTTGGGAAACAAGAAAAATGATTTCAATATCCGCGTGCATGCGCTGGGAAAAACCGCGGACGGAGTGGGCGATACGAAAAAAGCCGCGTCCGCCGACGCCGCGAGGAATTTGTTATATAAATTGAAAAAGTGATTTTATAGAATGGGAAAGTTTATGAAAAATTTGATTCTATTATTTTTGCTGGCTATTACGGCATCGGCCTGCGGCGTAAAAAACAATCTTGAAAAGCCGAATCAACAATT
>JAITLD010000050.1 GCA_031278055.1 Rickettsiales bacterium
ACGAAAAGCCAAATGATTCAAACAAGGGGCAAATGTGGGGGACTATTATCGGCGGAACGGTTGGCGCGGCGGCGTTGGGAATTGGCGGTGGGCTTATGGCGAAAAGCATAGCGGATAAATCGCATGAATTGAAAAAGCGCGCCGCTGAGGATGCGGCAGTGGCGGCATGGTTTAATACCGTGGGCTCGAAAATCAAGTGCGTTGTCGGGGGCAAAGTCGTCGGCAGTTATGGCGATATGATAGAGTTGAAGTAAAAAATTACCCTGCCGATAAATTCCTATATCGAAATCGCGCGGCCCCGCAAAGCCCGCCCGGGGCTGGACTCACAGCAAAAAAGTCGCAAGAAATTGCGACTCTTAAATATTCTGGTCGGGGTGACAGGATTTGGACCTGCGACTTCTACGTCCCGAACGTAGCACTCTACCAGGCTGAGCTACACCCCGACAGCCAACTATTTTACAGATTTTTATCCGAATGTCAAAAAGAAACGGGAATTACCTGAGGCCTTTCGCCGCGCAGCAATCCTTGGCCGCCGACCGCCAATCGCCGTATGATTTTCCGGGATTGCGCAGATCCTTCCATTCCTGCCATCCGCCGCAACTTTTACCGCTGCATTTCGCATATCTGCGCAAATTGCAAACCTGACTCGATACGCCCCCGTTTGCTGTCGTGCACTTCACGACAATATTCTGATTTTTGGCCTCTCCCGCCCCGAGTTCGCGTTGCGATTGCATTTGAAACGCGAATGCGCCGAAAGACACAAGGGATACGAAACAAAAAATTAAAAAGTTTTTCATGGCTCAACCGCCGCATGCTCGCGCTGTTTTTCGGCCGCGGCTTTCAACATTTGTTCAAATCTTTCGGATGCGGCCTCCTCAGTTTTCGGATATATCGCCGACGGTTGCGGGACCGACGGGTCGCCTTTTTCGGCATTTGCGCCGTTCAGAACCACAATTTTTGACGGCAACAGTTCATTACCTTCGCATTCCAGATAAAAATCGCTTTCCGGATATCCAAATTTGCCGTAACATTGCCCATTCAGAACACCTATAAATCCATCGGCTTTCAAAGTTTTGCAAGTCGGCTGGTCGGCGAGACTGGTCATGACCTCCCCTGTCGGCAGAGTATCGTCCGGAGAATCAAGAATGCCTTTGCAATAGACGTTTCTCCATTCGGTCCCGACCTTTGCCTGCGTTCCATTGTTCCGCGTTTTCCGCGCCCCGAAACAACCGCCGTCCGTATTCAGCGCGTTCGTGTCGAAATCATTATCGACAAGACCTTTGTCCGCAACCTCGGCCTTGGACATCGCGACCGGACTATACGCCGGATAGTATGGCGACGCAACATGGATTGCGTTCGGACAAATCAGTTTTTTGCCTTTGCAGTTTCCGCCGACATCCCATTCTTCGGAATCGAATCCCGCGCCCATTGAAGCATAGCATTTCGTGTTGTCCGGCTGGCATATCGTCGGCATCGTCCACCAGTCGACCGCGCCCGCCGGCGCGGCAAACAACGCGATTGATAAAATAGAAAAAATTTTTTTCATTTCCGTCTTAATTCTATCATAAAAACCTTCGGCGTGTAAAGCAGTTAGTGCCGATGTTTGATATCAGAATTTTCGTTTTTTCAAAAACGTATCCTGAAAAATAAAAACGCCTATGCCGAATCGCATGTTAAAAAAATCCTTTGTGATTTTTTCGCTTTTTATTACAA
This sequence comes from Rickettsiales bacterium, assembly GCA_031278055.1. Lineage (GTDB taxonomy): Bacteria > Pseudomonadota > Alphaproteobacteria > Rs-D84 > Rs-D84 > JAISGC01. The sequence continues at coordinate 1,714 of JAITLD010000050.1, forward strand.
TTTCAACCAATGAGAGTAGCTTATCCGATTTTCGTCGGACTCTTGTGCGCACACGCGGCGTTTGCCGCGACGCGGGAAGACGCCCGAACCCGCGCGGCCGCAGTTGCTTCGACGACGCAAACGTCGCGCGCCTCGTCGTCCGCCGTTGTTTCCGCGCCCGCGAGAACATCGGGAACGCGGCAGACCGCGAGCATTGGCCGCAGCGCGGTCAAAAGCGCGACTGTTTCGCGCGCCGCGACGTCGAAATCCGTGACGGCCGCGCGGGCCGCCACGACGCCAAATGTCAGAAAGGCTGCGGTCGAAACGTCGCGCGCCGTCGCCGCGCGCGCGACTTCGTCGGCGAACCTGACGGTAAAGTCGACTATTGCGACGGGGGGCGGATATGCGACATGCAGGGATGCGTATTTCGCGTGCATGGATCAATTCTGTGCGTTGCAAAACGAGCAATACCGGCGATGCACCTGCTCGGCCCGTCTGATGGAAATGCGCGAGCGCGAGCGGAATTTCGCCACAGCGACAGGCATGCTGAAAGATTTCGAGGATAATAATTTAAATGTTGTTTCAAAATCTTCTTCGGAAGTCAAGGCGATGTACAAGGCGACCGAAGGCGAATCCGCGATTAAGAAAGATAATTCCACGTCTGTGAATACATTATCCGGAATCAGCGATGTTCTGGCGACGAAGAACATGGATTCGGCAAGCAGTATGAGAAATATGACAGATATATGGGGCACGACGGAATTGGTCGGCGGCACAGATTTGTCGAATCTCGAATCAACCGCGCTTTACAATGCCGTTCATAGGCAATGCGCCGAGATGACCTCGGATTCATGCGATGGGGCCGCGACATTCAACATGATTGTCGCCGCCTATGGAATGTATATCGAACAGGACTGCACGGCGTATATGGATGCGCTGGATAAAAAACAGAAAGAGATGACGACGGCCGCCCGTCAGGCGCAGGGCGCGCTCGCCGCGGCCAGGTTGGAAAACTATGACATACACAACAGCGATGAGATAAACGCGTGCCTGACCAATGTCCGCAACGATATGTTCGGCGAAGCTGGCTGCGGGCCGGATAACAGAAAGTGCATTGATTATACCGGCAGGTTTGTCAATGTCACGACAGGGGAACCGATTTATACGTCGGATTTTTACATGCTTGGAAACTCAATCTCTCTCGTCGGCGATACGTTGCGCAGCAGCACGAACGCGCCGTATATAAACATGCTGAACGGAAAAAAAAGCGTTGCCGTGGCGTCTCTTGACAAATGCCGCGACATCGCGGACGAGGTATGGGATGAATTCCTGCGCCAAACCCTGGTCGACCTGTCTCAGCGGCAATTCACGAAAATTCGAGAAGTTCAGGATAATTGCATAAGTGTCGTTAGCGAATGTTATGATGAGAAACTGGGCCAGATAAAACAATTCGCCAGCGACGTGTCCGAAGAAAATATCGCAGCGCAGCAGATTGGCCTGACCGAGGGAATGTGTCGGCAAAATTTGGATACATGTGCGATTCTTTATGGTGGCGGTCCCCCGGGATTGCAAAAACTGCTCGATTATGTCCGCAACGCGCAGACTGTGAAATTAGAGGATAACTGCGAGAAATATGTCTCTGATTACGTAAAAGAGATTTGCACTCCTCTGAATGACAACAAGCACGGATTCCCATACAGCTGCCGGTTTTACAACCCTGGCGAATTCTCCGGCAATTATCAGGAAATCAACGATACTCTTTACAGCCGCCTGAATGCCAAGGCGCGCGAGGTCTGCATACGGCAGGACACGACGCTGACGAACGAGGTCAAGATGGTTTTGAACAAAATCATGGACGATGTGAAATTAAAAATGGATGGACTGCTCAGTGCAGAGTGCGAATCATTTGAGGGGGGGGTATGGTATACGAACACGCTGGGCAATCTGGGCGGCGAGTTAGTATCGATTGAGGAGTTCAAAAACCGCGTTGGCTCCGACGACGGGTGGGGAGTATGTAACTATACCTGTCCCGCCAATTCGGTTATTGCGCAGGGAACGAAAGATTTGGATAATAAATTGGGCGGATTTGTATCCGACAGATGCCAATGCAAGGCAGCGTATTATACTGCAAAAGGAACTTGTTCTCCATGTCCGCTTGATTCAACGAGGGTAAAATTGCCTAGTGACCATAACTTTCAGGATGGAGGTAAAGGTATCATTGGATTTATCAAAAATCCACATTATGGAGATAACTCCAAAGAAAATCTTTGGACCAAAGATAACGAGTATATGAATTCGCTAGAAGATTATTGTAAATGCAATTGGCCCGGTCCTATAACTGGGCATAGTATCGAACCGAGCATAAAAATGTGTCCGTCCGTGGAGAATAAGACAGTTGTATGTCAAGAAAACGCGGAGTTCAGTATATATAGTAATAATGTAAGCCCCCAG
>JAITLD010000089.1 GCA_031278055.1 Rickettsiales bacterium
ATTCCACATACTTTTTTTACAAAACCCGTCAGGGTTTTGTCATTCCCGCGCAGGCGGGAATAACAGAGCCTAATTAGATTAATAATTTTTTTAACTCTGAACTCTCAAGCCCTATTCCCGCCTGCGCGGGAAAGACAAACAACTTTGTTGTTTGTCAAAAAAAATGTTACCCAGTTTTATTCCATACACTTTTTTTACAAAAACTGCCAGTTGTTTATCAAAAAAAACCGCTACTAAGTTTTATTCCACGCACTTTTTTTTACAAAACCCGTCAGGGTTTTGTCATTCCCGCGTAGGCGGGAATAGGGTCTATTTTATTGAAACATGGAAACTGACAAGAGAGTTCAGAGTTATGAGTTTTTTTTGTCATTCCCGCGCAGGCGGGAATAGCAGAGCCTAATTAGATTAATAATTTTTTTAACTCTGAACTTTTCAAGCCCTATTCCCGCCTGCGCGGGAATGACAAACAACTTCGTTGTTTGTCAAAAAAAACGCTACTAATAATTGATAATTATAACTCACAACTCGTAACTCTGAACTCTTTCGTTAATTCAGCGGGGCGCCCCAATGCTGCTGTATGTTGCGCTCGGCATCAAGGGGGCTGACCAAAACCTGCGGGGTCAGAATCACGACCAAAACATCGCGTTGCGACTGCGCCTCGCGCGAACCGGATAGCGCGATGAAATCAGGTTTTCCGATTCCATACCGCGTGTCGTTGTTTGTCTGTTTCTCAAATCCGGACAAAACCAACATCTGCCCCGACTCCATAATTACCTCTTGCATAAAAGACCTTTCTTCAACCTCGGGCAGCTGCAACGTCACCTCGCCTATTTGCTTTGTGTTCATGACCACCAATTCCTTTACAGACATTCTGAACATAAGAAGTATCTTTCCGTTGTCCAAAATATTCGGCAAAAGCTGCATGGAAAATCCAGTCTCCAAAATATCCTGGTCGACAGTCGATGATTCGACCGTCGTGAAGTTCCTCGATTCAAACCGTTTTATATACCCTGTCTGCCTGGTGTTCGACACGGGCGCTATGCGGTTGTTCCGCGTGGTAACCCCCACATTGGTGACCAGCGAAACCTTGCCCTGCTTTGCCAAAGATTGAATCAGCGCGTTCGTTCCGGCGACCGCCGACAACGCGCCCTCTTTCACTTGATTCGCCGACGGACCCGCGGCAAGCCCGCCCGTCGATATCGTATTGACGGCGTCAACGGACGTCATGCTTGACAAAACCGCTATATTCATCCCGCTGGCTTCCGGCGCGGAAAGATTGTTTTTGGGATTGGCAACAATGTTCAGTCCGGACGCGGAATTTATCGCGGCCGCCAGATTCAATCCAAACGCCGAATTATTGGAAATCGAAACCTGCAAAACTTTCACGTCAATTGTCACTAACTGGGACAATCTTTTATTCTGCCTGCTGATATATTCTCCGACGCGCGTCAGAATGGACGGCGGGGCCGTCACCGTAATCGTGCCCAGCGATTTCGATACCGTAAATTTCGCATTCTCGTTGCCATCTATGATTCCGCCGATAGCCGTCTCGATTTCCTCCCATTCCTTCAAGTTCGACTCCATCGACACGTGATTTCCGTCATCCGAATGAATCGAAGATTGATAAGAAATATCCGTTCCGAGGGCATAAAGCGAAAAAGTTTTCGTTTCCGTTTCATAAAACACTATATTGTTCTTGTCGTAATACCATAATAAATCCAAATCGGTCGCAACCTGGGACAATAATGACGAAAGCTTTCCCGTAAAACCGACATTCATCGTCTTCTTTAATTTGTCGCCGGCAATTTTGGAATCAATTTTAACGGAAATACCAGTAATCGAATGGATATTGTTCGCGAGAACCTGCAATGACACCGGCTCGCCCAGCAGAATAGTTATCCCCGTGTCTGTCTCGAACTCTTTGGGCAGATTATTCTTGTGATCAAGAATCGTCGATGTGTTCCCCAGCCAGATTCCCTCGCTTGTCGAAACGGTATCATTCGTGACATTCGCGCGCGGATTCTTCGCCATCTCAAACGCCTCATACGCGTTGATGAAATCCTGATCCACAGTCGCCGCCACCTGTTGCGATTCCTGTTTCGCGCAGGAAAGCGCCAATGGAATAATCGCGATAAACAAATAATTTCTAATTCTCAATTCTTAATTCTTAATTTCAATTGTCTTCGGTCGTGCTGATTACCAGAACCCTGTTTCCTTTATAAAACTTCGCATAGGGTATCGGCGTTGCGCGGCTGAAATTCCTGACCAGCGCGCTCGACACGTCAAGAAACCGGCCCTTGAACACGGCTGAGGCCGAAATCGGATATTCGCGCGGAGTATTCCAAATCAAATCCCACCCCTCTTTGTCGCACCATGTTTGCAAAACATCGCGCAGATTCTGACCGGACGCCACAACCCACGAGCGAACCTGGTCTTTGATTTCCCGCGCCGGTTCCTCGTCATACGAATCAACGGCAAAGTCCGTCATCGGCTCTTTCCCGTCAGACGTTTGGAATTTCCTAGGCTCGAGAATTCGTTTGCGGTTTGTTTTCGACATTGATAAAACAGAGGCGCCGTCATCTTCCAGCATTTCAGAATGCATGAACGGCATCTCCGCCTGATTCTCATACGGATAGAATCCGGACGCTGCGGGATAAGATTGCGTCAGATTCGCGCCCCCCGAAAAGGAATCGCCGCCCGGACTGCCGCCAATGTTCACATTATTCTCGACCGCCAAATCGGCGCCTATCTTTGAAATAATTCTGATATTTTCATCACCGGCGCCTATGCGGTGCTGGGCGGAATTGGGCGCAATCTGAACGTCGGCGTCCGTCCCCCCGATCGGCCAAACCGGCGGCGGCATAGGCATGGCGCCGCCGTCGGCAAACAGCGGCGCGAATCCGAAAAATGCAATCAGAAACGCAGATATTCGGCAAAAAAACATATCCCTTCCTTTCAATTTGTATTATTATAGCGACTTTTCAATTTTCGCGCAAGAACTAAATCGCGATGGCGATTCGTATTTTTAATGCTAAGATGTTAAAATAAAAAAATGAGAAAACCGGATGAAAATCTTATCCGTGAAATCAGCCGCCGTCGGGACGAACCCGATTGGCTTCTTTCGCGGCGTCTCGCGGCGCTCGACAAATGGTTAAAAATGCCCGAACCGCATTGGGCGGAAATCGGATACGAGCCGATTGATTACAATGCCCTGAATTATTTTAACGAGCCGCGACCCATCGATAACGCGGACCTTGCGGAAGCATACGCAAAAATGGGATTACCCGAAGAAGAACGACGGGCCCTGCTCGGTATGGCGACAGACACCGTGATAGACAGCAAGTCGGTTCATACTTCATACACGGAAGAGCTGGGCAAGCTCGGAATCATATTTCTGCCGTTTTCCGAAGCTGTGCGAAAAGAACCGGAACTGGTGAAAAAATATCTCGGAACAGTCGTGCCGCCGGATGATAATTTTTTCGCGGCGCTCAATGCCGCGGCTTTTTCGGACGGAACTTTCGTCTATATCCCGAAAAATACGACCTGCCCCATAGACCTGGCGTCTTATTTTCGAATCGAAACGGCAACCATCGGGCAGTTCGAGCGAACCCTGATCATCGCGGATGAAGGAAGCAAACTTTCATACATGGAGGGTTGTTCCGCGCCGCGACGCCCAAACCATCAGCTACACAGCGGCGTGGTCGAAATTGCCGCGATGGATAAATCCGATGTAAGATACGCGACCGTTCAAAATTGGGCGAATAACATTTATAATTTCGTGACCAAGCGCGCGCGTGTCGAAAAAAATGCAAAAGTGTTCTGGACGCAAATGGAAATTGGCAGCGCAAAGACATGGAAATATCCCTCGTCTGTTTTATGCGGCGAAAACGCGTTCAGCGATTTTTATTCCCTGACCATCACGCGCGATACGCAACAGGCGGATACGGGGACAAAAATGATACACATAGCTCCGACAACAAAATCAAACATCGTAAGTTTCGGCGTTGCGACGGGAAAATCAAAACAGACATTCCGCTCGCTTGTGAAATTCGGCGCGGACGGATGCGCGAACGCGAGCAAATGCGATAGTAAAATTATCGGCAACGGCGCGGCTGCAAATACTATTCCGACATTTATTTCTATACGCGATGGAAATTACTCGCACGAGGCGAAAACAGGGGCATTGGACAAAGACGCCTTGTTTTATCTTGCAGCCGCCGGTATCGGCGAATCCGAGGCCTCCGCCCTGTTGGTTGCGGGAATGGCGGCGCCGGTTTTGGAGCGTCTGCCAATGGAATTTTTGGTCGAAAGCAAGCAGTTGATACAAATGGCCATGGAGAAATAAAATGACAAACGCGAAAATACTGGAAATAAAAAATTTATCCGCGGGCGTGCTGAAAGGCATAAATATTTCCGTGATGACCGGGGCGCGACATCTGCTTCGCGGCGCGAACGGCAGCGGCAAGACCACTTTGGCGGAAGTTATCATCGGCAATCCGGATTATCCCGTCAAATCGGGCGAAATAATTTTCGACGGAACGGATATTACGAATAAAACCGCAGACGAACGGGCGCGATTGGGCGTATTTCTCGGCGCGCAGAATGTTCCCGAAATTCCGGGATTATCGGTTATGACATTTCTAAAACATTCCTTTATGGCGCGCAATGGAAATGTCGCGATGGGGGAGTTTATGAAAAAATTAAGGGACGCGCAAAAGAAATTGGATATTCCCGACGCATGGCTGGCCCGCGGCGTCAATGTCGGATTCTCGGGCGGCGAGCGCAAGCGGCTGATGTTCGTCCGTCTTTTGCTGTCAGGGCCAAAGCTGGCGATTTTGGACGAGCCGGATTCCGGCGCGGACAAGAAATCGCGGAAAAAATTTGCCGAAATAATCAACGGGATGAAAGAAACGGCGTTTTTGATAATCAGCCATCTGGACGTTTTTTTCGAGCCGACGGCCGAAACGATTTTACAAAACGGCCAAATTGTGTTAGAATGAGCGAAAAACAAAGGAAGAAAAAAAATGCCGACAAAGAAAACCATAAAAAAGAAACCGAACCCGCAGGCGGCGAAAACTGTAAAACAGACGACGGATAGCGGGGGACATTCGACAATATTAAAATGGTTCTTCATACCGGACATAAAGCAAGGATGGGGAAAATGGCTGCTTCGGGCGGGATTGTTCACAATCGGACTTCTTGTATTCGCCGCAGCATTCAGCGTTCTCGTAATGCAGATATCGTTGCTTGAATCGGGCGCCGAAGTTCCGTCGTTTCTGACTATATTAAAAATGATAGTTTTGTTGTCATTGGAAGCCCCGTTGAAAACCGCCCTACTCATATTCATCATATTCGCATTTGGAATGTTTGCTTTCATGCCGAGAAAACATTTGGATAAAACGAGTTTCGTCGCGACATTGTGGACGTTCATGGCATGGACTATCATTGTCGGAATCATCACATATATTCTGAATCAAAACGAGGTAAAATTCGCGCTGGATTTTCTGGCGCTGCCCCTGGCCGCATTGATAATATTTTTCCTGGCCGGCGTTCTTGCCAGTATCGTGTGCTATGCCCGCAAAATCGGTGCGTCGCCGCTATCGATTCTGCTATCAGTTCCGTTCGGGTTATCATTTTACGAATATGCCGGATATTTCCTGCCGGATTCGGGCAAAGACAAAGTTATCGTTATTAAATACAGGTGGTACGAGCGCTTTCTCAAATTCATGTTGGATACAATCCAGGGACAGGGCCTGCTGGTGATAGCAATGCTGCTTCTTCTGTTAATCCAGCCATATCCGTGGGAGGTAATAATAATTATTTTATTCGGCGGCCTGTATTTTTGGCGTAAAAAAGAATGGATGATTGAAAATATAAAATGCCTGTCGTGGATTGTCGCCGCGATTAACATCGCTATTTGTTCCGGCGTGATTTATTTCAGCCAATCGATCGATTCATCGTTATTCGCGATAGGTCTGATGTGATGACATGGCGGCGCCGCTGGTATTTTCATTTGTTAACGAACAGCAAAGATTTTTATTCCTGCTGATTGGATTTTTGACATTCCTGGCAATTACGAGCGGCGGAATCGTCCTTTCCATATCGACTGCAATCGGCCGATTCTCGTCAAACCTGGCGCGGACGGGAATCATTCAGGTAATGCGGGGGAGCAGTATCGATACGGCGGTAAAAATTATTGGCGAAAGCAAATTCGATTTGGTATCTACAAAGACCATCGACAAGGAAGAATCGGCAAAATTATTGAAGAATTGGCTGAAATCCGCGGACGCATTAAGCAGTTATATTCCACACACGATTCAAGTGCGGGCGAAAACGACCGAGGGATTGGATAAAATCGCAAAGAGGGCGGAGGCCGCCAAATTGAAATTCATTTACGGCCGCGGCGCCGCGCCGGATCGTAGCGTCGGAATAAAGATAATGCTGATTTCGGGATTTGTATTCCTCACGATTTTATCCGCATTGATTCTATGTATAATTCATTCGGTTAAAAATATCATAACGATTCACAAGCGCGAAATAGAAATTCTGAATCAGGTCGGCGCGACGTCGAACTATATCGCGCGACAGATTCAGATGGCAATATCGATTATAAGCGTAAAAGCTTCTTTGGCGGGCCTGGCGGGCGGATGGCTTGTGCTGATGTTGATAAACGGCCTGTCGAGGTCATCGCATGTCGGACTGCTTGCGAACATGGGAATGGTTTCGATAGATTGGATTATTACGGCCGTCATATCCATGTTGATGGTCGTGCTTGCGGCTTTCATCACGCGGCGCGCAACATTAAAAATCCTTGCAAAATGAGACGCCTGCCGTTATAATGCGCGGGACGCGGAGCGTTGGCCGAACGGTAAGGCAGCGGTTTGCTAAACCGTACACGGGGAGACCTGTGAATAGGTTCGACTCCTATACGCTCCGCCA
>JAITLD010000072.1 GCA_031278055.1 Rickettsiales bacterium
GAAACGGATTTTATAGACCCATCTTATCTGTTCTGAACTCTCAAGCCCTATTCCCGCCTGCGCGGGAATGACAAAACCCTGATGGGTTTTGTAAAAAAAGTGTGTAGAACAAAACTGGGTAGCATTTTTTTGACAAACAACAAAGTTGTTTGTCATTCCCGCGCAGGCGGGAATAGGGCCTGAAAAGTTCAGAGTTCAGAATTGCAGTGCTTAATTGATTAATAATTGATAACTAATAATTTTTTTAACTCCTAACTCATAACTCTGCACTCCTAACTCTGAACTCTGAACTCAAAAAAATATGCTTGACTGCGCCTTTTTATATGTGGTAGAATCTTTCCGCTTGATTTCATAAAAAAAAATGTTATTCTGACGTGGCTTGGGCACAAGGTCTGGTCGTTTTTGTAGGGGCGTAGCTCAGTGGTAGAGTACTGGTCTCCAAAACCAAGGACGAGGGTCCGATTCCTTCCGCCCCTGCCAGGAAATAGCGGTTTTTTACCGCCAGAACAAATGAAGCGGAATCTAGAGGTGTAAATAATCTTGAGGAAGATGTTGCAATATATTAAGGATGTTCGCCTAGAATGGTTTAAGATTGTTTGGCCGAATCGGGACGCGGTTGTCCGCTCTACAATTCTTATCTTCATTTTTTCGGCCGTGTTCGCGCTGTTCCTGTTTTTGGTCGACAGTCTGATGGGCCTTTTGGTCGGCTGGATTTTCTAAGAGGTCGGAATAATGGAAAATGAAATGCGCTGGTATATGGTTAGTGTACAGACGGGATTAGAAAACCGAGTGGCGCAAATGTTGCGCGAAAAAATCGACGCCGCGAAATTAAATCCGTTGTTTGGCGAGATTCTTGTTCCAGAACGCGAGGTTGTGGAAATAAAAAAAGGCAAGCGTGAAAAAACTATGAGAAAGTTTTTTCCGGGCTATGTGGTCATTCAGATGGAGATGACAAACGAATCGTTCACATTGGTAAAACAAACGCCGAATGTCGTTATGTTCTTGGGCCAGAAAAACAAACCGATTCCGATTACAGAATCCGAGGTGGCGCACCTGCGTCATCAAATGGAGGAAACGGAGTCCATCGACGATACGAATTACGAAATCGGGCAGGAGGTGCGCGTAATCGACGGGCCGTTCGCCAATTTCAACGGTGTTGTTTCCGAAGCGGATAACGCCAGAGGGAAATTGACGGCGGTGATCGCGGTCTTCGGGCGCGAAACCAGCGTGAATCTCGATTTCTCGCAGGTGGAGAGGGTGTAAGAAATTATGAATTGAGAATTGTAATTTAAGAATTGCGGGCGCAAAATCATTGATTCTTAAATTTGAAATTCTGAATTCCTGATAAAAAATGCGGAAGATGCGCCACATCGCACCGCATGACTCATAACAAGGAGTAAATTATGGCAAAGAAAGAAGTGAAGGTGATCGTCAAACTTGTCGTTCCCGCAAAACAGGCGAATCCCGCCCCGCCCATCGGACCCGCGCTCGGCGCGGCCGGCGTGAATATTGCGGAGTTCTGCAAGCAGTTTAATGACAGCACTGCGGATAAAGAACCCGGAATGCCCATTCCGTGCATAATCACGGTTTATACCGACCGGTCGTTCGAATTCATAATGAAATTGCCGCCGGTGTCGTATTTCATAAAGGAAGCATTGAAATTGAAAACAGGGGCGCACAAGCCCGGAACCGAAGTTGTCGGGACGATTTCAATGGATGAAGTTCGGAAAATAGCACAGGAAAAACTGTCCGATCTGAATTGCGGCACGGTTGATGCCGCGGCAAACATAGTGGCGGGACAGTGCCGCTCCATGGGCGTCAAGGTGGAGGGTTGATTATGAGAATTACGAGAAAAATGAAATCGATGTCCGCGCTTGACAGAACGAAAGTTTATTCTTTGGCCGATGCGATCGAGGTTTTGCGCCCGCATGTTTCCAAGAAATTCGACGAAACTTTGGACATTGCCGTCCGCCTGAACGTCGACATTACCAAAGCGGATCAAAACATTCGCGGAATGTTGTCTCTTCCAAACGGCACGGGCAAATCCGTCAGGGTTGCGGTCTTTACGAAAGATAAGCAAAGCGAGGCCAAGAAAGCCGGCGCGGATATTGTCGGGGATGCGGATTTGATAGAAAAAGTTTCGGGCGGGTTTCTGGATTTCGATCGCGTGCTGGCGACCCCGGAAATGATGCAGCCTTTGGCTAAAATCGCAAAGATTTTGGGTCCCAAAGGGATGATGCCGAATCCAAAGCTAGGTACGGTCGCCGCGAATATCGGCGATGCGGTGGCAAAGGCGAAAGCCGGTCAAATCGAATATCGTGCGGAGAAAAATGGAATTATTCATGCGGGAATCGGCAAAATGTCATTTCCGACCGAAAAGTTGGTCGAAAATGCAAGTGCTTTAATCGATACGTTGAAAAAGGTGAAACCCGCATCCGTAAAGGGACAGTACATCCTTGGCGTTTATGTTTCGACAACGCAAGGTGCCGGATTGAAAGTGGAAAACAAATAATGACAGTTGACGGAGGCGAATGGCTGGCTGCCTATGTGCGTTTGCAAAGAATAAGAAAAAGAGATTTCTTGTCCGTGACTGATGGCGTCGTGCGAATAACGCACGACTTAATATCCATCATAGACAAAAGTATTGAAAAACTTTTGGGGCAGGGAAAAAGCCCCGTTGCGCCGAAAGGCGCGGCGGATATGTTCAACTTATCCAAAGGAAAAGAAAGATGAAACGTGAGGATAAATCATCGCTGATTTCCAAAGTGCATGGCGATCTCGTCGGCGCGGCCGGGGTTTTTGTTATTGAAAATCATGGCCTTACCGTAAGAGAAACCGAGGAATTGCGGAAAATCCTGCGGCCGATGGTCTCAATGTTCAGGATTGTGAAAAACCGGCTGATGAAGCGCGCTTTGGACGGAACGGAGTTTGCCAAAGTGTCGGAGCTGATGAAGCGCCCGACAGCGGTCGCGATTGCAAGCGATCCCTACGGGACGGCGAAAGCTTTGGCTGAATTTGCCGAAAGGCATCCGGCCATTTCGATTGTCGGCGGGCAGATGGACGGTGGCCTGATGGGCCAAAGCGATGTTATTGAAATATCCAAACTTCCGAGCTTGCTTGAAATCCGCGGAACGATTGCGCACATTCTGATAGAACCAGCCGCACGCATTGCGCGGGTGACAGCGGAATATGGAAAAAAGAACTGATACCGATAGTCGTCCGTTATGAACGACATTGATGAAAAAACAAAAAAGGAAAAATAAAATGGCTGATATAAAAAAGATGATTGAAGAATTGTCAAATTGGAACGTCAAAGACTTGGTCGAATTGTCCAAAGGACTGGAAGAGGCCTGGGGCGTTTCCGCCGCCGCGGCCGTGGCCGTCGCGGCCGGTCCGGCTGCGGCAGCGGTCGAGGAAAAAACAGAGTTTGATGTGGTTTTGGCCGAAGTTGGCGATAATAAACTCTCGATCATAAAGGTTGTGAAAGAGGCGACGGGGCTCGGATTGAGCGAAGCAAAGGCGTTCGTCGAATCCGCGCCAAAGACTCTAAAAGAGTCCGTCAAAAAAGAAGAGGCCGAAGAATTGAAAAAGAAGCTCGAAGACTTTGGCGCGAAAGTCGAGTTAAAATAGTTTATCCCCCAATGGAGGGGATGAACGCAGGTTGCGGCAAATGGAAGGGGCGGTCCCGCGCTGTTGTGGTTTATAGCGGGCGCGCCCCGCCCCCGACGGTATATTTTAGAGATGATGGAATAACAAGGAGAAAAACATGGCAGTAATTCAGAAATTCGTAAAGTCGTTTGGGCATAGTTTTTTGCACCAGCCGCTGCCCGATCTGGTCGAAACGCAATACAAATCGTTCGCGAATTTCCTGCAACTGGATGTCGAACCGTCGGCGCGCAAAAATATAGGCCTGCAAAATGCGTTTAAGACAATGTTTCCGCTGCGCGATTATAATGGCGCCGCCGAAATCGAATTTGTCGAATATGATTTAGATGAACCTATTTATAACGTTCACGAATGTATGTTGCGCAATATTACGTATGCCAGCCGGATGAAAGTAAAACTGCGCATGACCCTGTGGGATGTGAATCCTGATGACAAAAGCAAACGCACGTTGCGCGATATTAAGGAACAGGAGATTTTTTTCGGCGAAGTTCCCTTGATGACCGAACGCGGGACATTCATAGCCAATGGTGTCGAACGTGTCGTGATTTCGCAGATGCACCGCGCGATGGGCGTCTTGTTCAGCACGACCAAAGAGGCAAAGATTGCCGGCAATCCGACGACCTATACCGCGCGCATTATTCCAGAGCGCGGATCATGGATTGATTTTGAAGAATCAAAGGGTGTGATTTACGTTCGTATCGACCGTCGTCGTAAAATTCCGTCCACAGTTATGCTTCGATGTCTCCCAACCAAGGATGACGAGAAAAAATGGGCGGCAGATCCGCGCCGCGCATTTGTTCGCGGAATGACGGACGAGGAAATACTGGGGGTATTCTATAAAAAAATCGCGCTTAGAAATACTGGAAAAAACTGGATCGGGAATATGGCGGATTTCGATGGACTGGAAAAGTACCGCCTGAACTATGATTTAACGGATGCGAAAACCGGAAAAGAAATCGCCAAAAAAGGCGACCGCCTGAATGCCAAGAAAATGGAAAAAATCGGCCGTCTTAATTTCTCGGTTTCTTCGGATGGGATTGTCGGCGAATATATTTTCGATTCAATCAAGGATGCGGGCGGCGAGGTTTTACTGCGCGCCGGAACTGAAATCACAGAGGAAATTCTGAATGATTTGGACAAATTAAATGTGAAGGAAATCACGATTTGCTCGATCGATAACTCGTCAATCGGCGCGCATATAAGAAACACGCTGATTGCCGACAAGACGACCAGTCGCGAAGACGCATTGGTCGAAATTTATCATACAATCAGGCCGGGCGAACGTCCGACGGTGGAGGCGGCGCAGAACTTGTTCGCGCAGCAGGGATTCGTGGACACTTATTACGATTTATCGGCGGTCGGCCGGTTCAAACTGAACAAGCGCGTCGGAATAGATTCCGGAAAAAGACCCGAAGATGATCGCCTGCTCAATAAAAACGATATTCTGGCGATCCTGAAGACATTGGCGAACATCATCGATAAAAAGGATTCGATCGACGATCAGGATTCTCTTTCCAACCGCCGAATCAGAAGCGTCGGCGAATTGTTGGAAAATCAATTTAGAATTGGCCTGTCAAGAATCGAAAGAAATGTGCGCGAACAGCTTTCGTCCCCGAACATCGCCTCGTTGCAGCCGCAAGACGTCATAAATCCAAAACCTCTGATGGCGTTGATTGCCGAATTCTTCGGGACATCGCAGTTGTCGCAATTCATGGATCAATATAATCCGCTTGCGGAGCTGGAACACAAGCGCTGCATATCCGCGACGGGCCCCGGCGGACTTAATCGCGATCGCGCGGGATTTGATGTCCGCGACGTTCATCCGACGCATTACGGCCGCTTATGTCCGATAAATTCGCCGGAGGGGCCGAACATCGGATTAATCACGCACATGGCGACATACGCGCGGGTGAATCCATTCGGTTTTATCGAGACGCCATATTACAAAGTTCATAAGGGAAAAATTACGGATGAAATCATTTATCTGACCGCGGACGAGGAAATGAATTATAAAATCGCGCAGGGAAATTCGTCTATTACAGAACACGGCATACTGCGGGATGAGTTTGTGACCGCGCGCGAAGAAGGCGAATTCGAGATGATACCGCGCGATGAAATCGATTTAATCGATGTCGCGCCCCGTCAGATTATTTCCGTTGCGACCGGTCTGATTCCGTTCGTCGAGAACGATGACGGCCAGCGCGCGCTGATGGGCAGCAACATGCAGCGCCAGGCGGTGCCGCTGATGCGCGTTGATGCGCCCGTCGTCGGAACTGGAATAGAGCGCGAGGTCGCGCGCGACAGTCGCACGGTCAAGATGGCCAAAAATGCGGGAGTGGTCGAATCCGTCGACGCGAATCGCATTGTGGTTAAAAAGATGAACAGCCGCAATGTTGTCTCGGGCGTTGATATTTATAATTTGGAAAAATTCACGCGTTCCAACGCCGATACGATTCTGCATCAAAGGCCGCTGGTTAAGGTCGGCGATAGAATCGCGGCAGGGGACGTTATTGCGGACGGATCAAGCACGCAGGGGGGAAGCCTTGCGCTCGGCAAAAATATTCTGATAGCGTTCGTGCCGTGGCGCGGATATAATTATGAGGATTCTATCGTGATTTCCGAACGGATTTCGCGCGACGATGTGTTCACATCTATCAAAATTATCGAGAAGGAATTCAAGTGCAAAGACACGCAGCTGGGGCCGGAAGTATTTACGCGCGATATTCCGAATGTGGCGGAGGAATCGCTGAAAAATCTTGACGAATCCGGAATCATCTATGTCGGCGCACACATAAAGCAGGGCGATATTCTGGTAGGCCGCGTGACCCCGAAGGCCGAGACAATTCTGACTTCGGAAGAGGCGCTTCTTAGAAACATATTCGGTGAAAAGGCGCTGTCGGTAAAGGATACGTCGCTTCGTGTCGGGCCAAGCGAGGAGGGCGTAGTAATCGGCGTAAATATTTTAACCCGCCACGGCGTGAAGAAAGATGAGCGCACGATGATGATCGAGCTACAGAAAATCGAACAAATCAATCGCGATAGAAATGTCGAAAAAGAGATTATGGAGCGCGGTTTCGCCGATCAGGTTTTTCAAATCGCCGGCGGCATGGTGATTGATGGCGGATCGGGCAGTATAAAGCCTTTCATTGGAAAAAAATTGACTGCTGAAATCATGGATTCGTTGAAGCCGTCGGACGTCAAAAAAATTTCCATCAGAAACAAAGATGCGAATGAGGCGATTACGGAATTGGCAAAAGAGCACGTCGCGGCGCTGAAGAGAATGGACGACAGGGCCGACAGTCGCATCGAAAAAATCCGCGAGACCAATTCTCTTGCGGCGGGGACATTGAAAGAAGTCAAAATTTATATCGCGCACAAGACTAAATTGCAGCCGGGCGACAAAATTGCCGGCCGCCATGGAAACAAGGGAATCGTATCCAAGGTCGTGCCGATTGAAGATATGCCGTATATGGAGGATGGAACGCCGGTCGATATTGTTCTAAATCCTTTGGGCGTGCCGTCGCGTATGAATATCGGGCAGTTGTTGGAAACACATCTCGGCATGGCGGGGTGGGAATTGGGGCGCCATATAGGCGAAACTCTTGACGACATCAGGGCGAAACGCGCGACAACCGACGATCTTCGAAATCAGATTGGCAAAATCTATGGCAAGGATTGCAGTCAACAGTTATCAAAGATGACGGACACAGATGTTCGCGTTCAGGCGACATTACTTAGAGATGGCGTTTCTTTCGCGACACCATCGTTTGATGGCGCATCGTCCGATGATATCAAAAAAATGCTGAAGTTGGCAAAATTGCCGGAATCCGGCCAGTTCAAATTGTATGACGGAATGACGGGCGAGCTATTTGCGCGCGAAGTAACGGTCGGGGTCATGTATATGATGAAACTGCATCACTTGGTGGACGATAAAATCCATGCCCGTTCGATCGGGCCGTACGCCCTTGTGACGCAGCAGCCTTTGAGTGGAAAGGCGCACATGGGCGGACAGCGATTGGGCGAAATGGAGGTCTGGGCGCTCGAAGCGCACGGCTCTGCGCATTTGTTGCGCGAAATGTTGACCGTCAAGTCGGATGATATTACGGGACGGATTAAAATGTATGAATCTATTACTTCCGGTTCGAATGACATTCAAACCGGAACGCCCGAGGCATACAACGTATTCGTGCGCGAGTTGCGCGGATTGGGATTAAACCTGACGCCAAAGGCGGAAAAATAATTGAACAGCGACTGAAAGGAAAATAAATGGCAAACGACATATTGAAAAAAGTCTTTGGGCAAATCGAGACGAAGGAACAGTTTGATTCGGTGCGTATTTCCATAGCTTCGCCCGAAGAGATTCTGTCGTGGTCGAGAGGCGAGGTAAAGAAGCCCGAGACTATAAATTATCACTCCATGCGGCCCGAGCCGGAGGGATTGTTCTGCCAAAAAATTTTCGGTCCCGTGAAAGATTACGAATGCGCGTGTGGGAAATACAAGCGGATAAAATTCAGGGGCTTGGTATGCGAACGTTGCGGCGTCGAAGTTACGGATTCGAAAGTTCGGCGCGAACGCATGGGACATATAAAACTCGCGATTCCGGTCAGTCATACATGGTTTCTGCGCGAAGGAAAAGTCGCGGCGCTTTTGGGAAACATGCCGCAGAAAAAATTGGAATCTGTCATCTATTACGATGCGTATATCGTGACCGAACCCGGCCTGACGTCCCTGAAATTGTACGAGATAATATCCGAGGAGCAATATCAGGACGCCCTGGTCGAATTCGGAGAAGACGCGTTTCATGTCGGAATCGGCGCGGAAGGAATTCGCGATATTATATCCGCTATGGATATGGGGGACGAACGCAAACGGCTGCGCGCCGAGTTGGTCGAGACGAAATCTGAAACAAAGCGCCGCGGAATCGTAAAGCATTTGAAATTGGTTGAATCATTCTTGGATTCAAATTCGCGTCCGGAATGGATGTTGCCGGATGTTCTGCCCGTGATTCCGCCGGATATGCGACCGTTGGTTACGCTCGAAGCGGGGCATGTCGCAACGAGCGATCTGAATGATTTATATCGGCGCGTGATAATTCGCAATAATCGTTTGAAGAAATTGCAGGATTTGCACGCGCCGGAAATAATCATAAGAAACGAAAAGCGCATGCTACAAGAGGCGGTGGATGCCTTGTTCGACAATGGCCACAAAGCGCGCCCGTTGGTTTCGCAAAATAGGCGCCCGTTGAAATCTCTATCCGATTCGCTTCGCGGAAAATCCGGACGATTCCGTATGAATATGCTCGGAAAACGTGTCGATTATTCCGGCCGCTCAGTTATTGTGTCCGGTCCGACTCTGAAGCTGCATGAAGTCGGATTGCCGAAAACAATGGCCCTCGAATTATTTAAGCCCTTTGTATTCGCGCGCCTGATGGCCGGTGGATATGCCAACACTTTGAAGGCCGCGCGCAAGATGGTCGAGGCGGAAGAATCGGTCGTATGGGATATTTTGGAAAAGGTGGTATACCAACATCCGGTGCTTTTGAATCGCGCGCCGACGCTGCACCGCCTGTCCATTCTGGCATTCGAACCGATATTAATCGAAGGAAAGGCGATTCGCTTACATCCGTTGGTTTGCAAGGGATTCAATGCGGACTTTGATGGCGATCAGATGTCGGTCTATGTTCCGATTTCGCTTGAGGCGCAGCTCGAGGCGCGGACACTCATGCTGTCGTCGAATAATGTTTTGTCGCCCGCATCGGGTCAGCCGATGATAGTTCCGTCGCAGGATATGATTCTGGGTTGCTATTATATCTCGCTGATGGATGGCGAGCATAATGATAAAAGTCCGACTTTCGCCGATATAGACGAGGTTCAGCTTGCGCTGCACAACAAAGCAATCACTCTGCATACGCCGATTATCGCGCGTTGGAATGGAGAGCGCGTGAAGACGACGGCCGGCAGGATGATTCTGGGCGATTTATTGCCTAAAAAAGACGGGGTGAACTTCGAATGGGTGAATCAGCCCATGAATAAATCCGCGATTGAAAAATTGTTGATTTCCGTCTATGACACATGCGGGGATCATGACATGATAATTTTGGCCGACCAGCTGAAGAACACCGGATTTGAACAAGGCGCGCGTTCCGGTATTTCGATCGGTCATGACGACATAGTCATTCCCGAAGAGAAGGAGGCGTTGATTAAGAAAGCTGAAAAAGATGCCGCTGAAATCGAGGCTCAGTATCAAAATGGATTGTTGTCGCGCGGCGAACGGCATAACAAGTTGATCGATATGTGGGGAAAGGTCATGACGCAGATCGGTAATATTGCATTCTCGAATCTGCGTAAAAGTACGGGCACGGATTGGAACAGTATCATCATGATGGCCGATTCCGGAGCGCGCGGGTCGAAATTGCAGATTCAGCAGATTGCAGGCATACGCGGTCTGACGCAAAAGCCAGACGGCAGTATTATCGAGGTTCCGATTATTTCGAGCTTCAAAGAGGGCCTGACAATGGCGGAGTATTTTAATTCCACGCATGGAACCCGCAAGGGAATGTCTGATGTCGCGCTGAGGACGGCCGAAGCCGGTTATCTGACGCGCCGCCTGGTCGAACTGGCGCAAAATTCAATCATAACCGAACATGACTGCGGAACCGATGAGTGTATTACCGCGACGCCGGTTTACAATGGCAGCTCCCTGTTGGTTTCGCTCGGCGAGATAGTTCTTGGCCGCACGGCCGCAAAAGATATAGTTCATCCGGCGACGAAAGAGATTATCGTTCCTGCAGGCGAGTTGATTTCCAAGGCATCCTCAAAAGAAATCGATGAATCCGGACTGGCGTCTGTCGATATCCGCAGCGTCTTAACGTGCAAATCAGACGGCCCGTGCGCCAAATGCTATGGCATGGACTTGTCGCGCGGGACGTTGGTTCATACCGGCGAAGCAGTCGGCGTGATAGCGGGCCAGTCGGTCGGAGAACCGGGAACGCAATTGACGCTCAGAACATTCCATATGGGAGGTGTTGCGGATACAAGCGGCGGACAGCACTTTATTGAAACGCCGGTTGACGGAACAGTGCGCTTCGATGCCAAGATTATTGTGAATAGTGCCGGACGTCAAGTTGTATTGTCGAGGAATGCGCAGATCAAAATTGTGGACAAAAACGACAACCAGATATTTGTAACAAAATTGCCGTATGCCGCAATGCTTGTGGTAAGCGACGGCGATATGGTCAGTAAAGGCGATAAATTGGTCGAATTGGATCCTTACGCGAATGTCATCATTGCCGAGGTGGACGGGATTGTGCATTTCAGCGACATGGTTGAAAATCTGTCGTATTTCGAAGAATTCGATCCGTTGACCGGGGTCACAATGCGGAAAATCACAAATTGGAAAACCGGAACGAAAAAATCTTTGAATCCAAAAATCGTATTGAAGGACGAAGATGGCAATCCGATTTCTCTTGGAAACAAGAAAATCGCCGAATATATGCTGCCGATTTACACAATTTTGAACGTTGGTAATGGCGCGAAAGTTTCGGTGGGCGACGTGTTGGCCAGAATACCGGTCGAAACGCAGAAGACGCGCGACATTACCGGCGGATTGCCGCAGGTCGAGAATCTGCTCGAAGTTCGCATGCCGAAAAATCCCGCTATCCTGGCGGAAATCGATGGCGAAGTTGAATTCGAAGATAATAACAAACAGAAAATCACATTGCGAATAAATCCGACGGACGGCAGTTCCCCCATTGAATATTTAATACCGAAAGGCACGAATATTCTTGTTCGCGCGGGCGACGAGGTTAAGAAAGGCGATTATCTGGTGAATGGCGAATACATCTTGCAGGATGTGCTTCGGATTATGGGAGAAAAGGCGCTGGCGCAGATTCTTGTTGAAAAAGTTCAGGAGGTGTACCGCTTGCAGGGCGTGGTCATCAATAATAAACACATCGAGATTTTGATTCGCGAAATGTTGCGTCGGGTCGAAATTACCGACCCGGGCGATACGAAATTCTTAACGGGACAGGTGGTCGATAGCGTTGATTTTGAAGAAGAAAATGCGCGGATTGTTTCGGGCGGCGGCAACCCGGCGATAGCGGGCCAAGTGTTGGTCGGATTGACGCGCGCATCGCTTACATCGCGTTCGTTCTTGTCAAACGCATCGTTCCAACAGACGACAAAGGTGTTGGTAGACGCGGCGATTTCGGGATCGACCGATAGGCTGGCCGGAATTAATGAAAATCTGATTGTCGGGCGTCTGATTCCGGTGGGTACTGGTGCGTATGTCAGACGTATTCGTGAAATCGCGAAAGAGGAGGAACGTGTCGAGTTGCTGGCGGCGCAAAACGCCAATGGCGAACAGCAGACACTGGATATTTGATGTCGCGCTCTGCGCGCGACATTCGTCATCCGTGTAATTACAAAATTGCAGAATAACAAATGAATGTCGCCCGAAGTTTATCCTTGCAAAATGAGGGTCCGCGGGCGACGAATGACAAGATTGTCATTCTGATTGAAAATTTGATTTTTTATGATACTTTTCATCGGCTATGGGTAATATTATAAAAATCCGCGGCGCACGCGAACATAATCTTAAAGGTATAGACATCGACATACCAAAAAACAAACTGGTGGTCATTACCGGTGTTTCCGGCAGCGGAAAATCATCGCTGGCATTCAATACGATTTACGCCGAAGGTCAGCGCCGCTATGTCGAATCCTTGTCGTCTTATGCGCGGCAATTTTTAAATATGCAGAAAAAGCCCGATGTAGATTTAATAGAGGGCCTGGCGCCCGCCATCTCAATCGAACAAAAGACAACGGGGAATAATCCCCGCTCTACTGTCGGAACAGTCACGGAAATTTACGATTACTTGCGCCTTTTGTGGGCGCGCGCCGGCGTGCCACATTCTCCAATCACGGGCCTTCCTATCAAATCGCAAACCATTCCTGAAATGATTCAATGGGTTATGAAGCTTCCCCGTAAAACAAAAATATACGTGATGGCCCCTCTTGTTCGCGGACGCAAAGGCGAATATAAAAAAGAAATGATGTTTTTGGTAAAACAAGGGTACGGCCGCGCCATGATTGACGGCAAATTGATAGATTTGGATCCGGCCCCTATCTTGGACAAGAATAAAAAGCATGATATTTTCGTGATAGTCGACAGATTGGAAATAACTGACGATAAAGAGCTTGCCGAACGTCTCGCCCAATCATTTGAATCGTCGCTAAGATTGGTAAAGGGCAGCGTTTTTGTCCATCGGCTTGATACGAATGAAAACATTTTATTTTCGCGAGAATACGCATGTCCCGTGTCCGGATTCACGGTTCCGAAAATCGAGCCGAGATTGTTCACATTCAATGCGCCGCTCGGCGCGTGCGGCGAATGCGGCGGACTTGGCGTAAAGCTTAACATGTCGCCGGATTTGATTATTCCGGATAAAACCCTTTCGGTTCGCAATGGCGCGCTTGCGCCGTATTCGCGGAATGGCATGATTTCGCAATACGAAAATGTTATGGAATCCTTGTCGAAAAAATACAAGTTCAAATTGACGACGCCGTGGGAGCAATTACCGGATGGGATAAAAAACATAGTTCTGTATGGCAGCAGCGACAAAATTACAATGGATTGGAACGGTTATGTTTATGAAAAGGAATGGGAGGGCGTCGTCAATAATCTGGAACGCCGTTGGCGCGAAGCGACCAGCGATCCGGTGAAAGACGAGCTTGCCAAATATATTTCCGAAACGCCGTGCCACATATGCCACGGGAAAAGACTGAATATTCACGCATTGTGTGTAAAGATAAACGGGCTCGATATAATGGATGTAACCGAAATGTCGGTCGAAAAATCCCTCGAATGGTTTTTGAATTTGCCGAAGAGTTTGGATAAAAAAGAAAATGAAATAGCGTCCCCCATTTTGCGCGAGATAACGGCGCGTCTTCATTTTCTGAAAAATGTCGGACTTGGATATCTGACGATGTCGCGGTTGGCCGGAACATTGTCGGGCGGCGAATCCCAGCGCATTCGTTTGGCCAGCCAGATAGGCAGCGGCCTGTCGGGCGTTCTTTATGTTTTGGACGAACCAAGTATCGGTCTGCATCAATCCGACAATGATAAACTTCTTGATTCGCTAAAAGAGCTGCGCGATAAAGACAACACGGTGATAGTTGTCGAGCACGACGAAGACGCAATGCGTTCGGCCGACTACCTGATTGACATCGGACGCGGGGCCGGCATAAATGGCGGAACTTTAATCGCGCACGGTACGGCGGATGAAGTTATAAAAAACAAGAATTCGCTCACGGGGCAATATTTGTCCGGAGAAAAGAAAATCGATGTTCCAAAAAAACGCCGCGAAGGAAACGGTGAGTCTGTGAAAATTTTTGGCGCGAAGCAGAACAATTTGAAAAATATAAACGTCGAGATTCCGCTTGGAAAATTTGTCGTGTTCACGGGCGTGTCGGGCAGCGGAAAGTCTACGTTGCTTTTGAACACATTATATCCGATGGCGATGCGCGCGCTTTACAACTCGCGCTATAAAATCGGCGAACATTCGAAAATCTCCGGTCTCGAGCATATCGACAAGGTCGTGGATATCAACCAAAGTCCGATTGGGCGCAGTCCGCGTAGCAATCCGGCGACTTATGTGGGCCTGTTTACCGACATTCGCGACTTCTTTGCCGAACTGCCCGAATCAAAGGCGCGCGGGTATGGGCCCGGGCGATTTTCGTTCAATGTGAAAGGCGGACGGTGCGAAGCATGCGAGGGGGACGGCGTTATTCGAATAGAAATGAATTTTATGCCGGATGTTTATGTTGAATGCGAGCAATGTAACGGAAAAAGATATAATGAAGAAACTCTGAAAGTCAGATACAAGGATAAATCGATTGCCGATGTTTTGGATATGACGGTTGATGAGGCATATCGGTTTTTCATCAATGTGCCCAGAATAAAAAATAAGCTAGAGCTTTTGAAACGCGTTGGATTGGATTACATAGAACTCGGACAATCATCGTTGGAGCTTTCCGGGGGCGAAGCGCAAAGGGTCAAGTTGTCGAAAGAACTGGCGGCGCGCGGCACGGGAAGAACTTTGTATATTTTGGATGAACCGACGACGGGGCTACATTTTGACGATATAAAAATGCTTCTTTCAGTTTTGCAGTCGCTGGTTGACACGGGCAACAGCGTTGTGGTTATCGAACATAACCTGGATGTGGTGAAATCGGCGGATTGGGTGATTGACCTCGGTCCGGGCGGCGGCGAACATGGCGGGGAAGTAGTCGCGTTCGGCACGCCGGAGGACATTGCGAAAAACCCGAAATCATTGACGGGCAGATACCTGAAAAAAGCGCTTATTTAATTTTGTTCCTGCGATTTTGATGAAAATGGCGCCCGCTAGGACGCCATTTTTATCAACGCTGACGGCTTCTGTTCCGAAGATAATCGTCGAGATCCCCGCGTTTTATAGTTTTCTTTGGAAATTCTGAGGATTTCGCTTCATACGCGAGTTTTGGATAAT
>JAITLD010000075.1 GCA_031278055.1 Rickettsiales bacterium
GAATGACAAAACCCTAACGGGTTTTGTAAAAAAAGTGCGTGGAATAAAACTTAGTAGCGTTTTTTTTGACAAACAACAAAGTTGTTTGTCATTCCCGCGTAGGCGGGAATAGGGCTTGAAAAATTCAGAGTTAAAAAAATTTTTAATCAATTAAGCACTGCTATTCCCGCCTACGCGGGAATGACAAAAAAAACTCATAACTCTGAACTCTCAACTCCAAAGGATATTAATGCCAAGTGGGTCGGACAATCTCAGATAGCGACCGGCATTAATCGATATCCGAGGGAGTTTGTCACTTTGGTAATGGTTTCGAACGATGGTTTTGTCTTGCCAGAAAGGGAGCGATAAAGATTTTCGCGACGCACACCGGCAAGTTTGGCCGCCGCCGCCATTTTGCGGCGCGCACGAGCGACGTCGCCAAGAGCGACCGTTATTAGTTGCGGGTCGTTTTCCTCGAAAACCGATTCAAGATAAAGTTTTATATCTTGTTCGGAATTTAAGAAATTAACTGCGTCAAATCGTGTCGTTTTAAGCATTATCTGCCTCCTTTGCCAATTGCCTGGCGCGTTTTATCGCACGGGACTGTCCGCCTTTATCGCCGCCACACAAAAGAATTATCCATTTATGACCGCGATTCATAGCATATAAGCGGTAACCCGGGCCGTAGTGGATTCTGATTTCGAACAGACCATCACCAATGCGTTTAGTGTCACCGAAAGAACCTGTCTCTATCTGGCGAATGCGCTTGACTATTATGGCCGACGCTTTCCTATCTGTAAGCCCGGATAACCAATCACAAAATTCGATTGATAGGTCCACTGTTACCATTTGATTAAATTGTGTCATAAATGATACAAAGTGTCAAGAAAAAAAATAGATAAAAAAGGACGCGGGGGCGTTCACGAGATTCTTAGTTCTTCATTCTCAATTTTTAATTATCAATTATTGTGCCGAGACTTTTGCAATAGATTGCGAAAAATTGCACACAGACGCGGATTTGATATTTTTTATCATTTTTTCTAAAATCAAAAATCGCCGAAAACGACATTTTTTTAACCGTATGCAAACGAAATTATTTTCTTGCAAGGATTTCCGCGGTTTTGTAGAATAATTGATAATTAAATAGAAAAAACGGAGTTTTTTCATGGCCGATTTATTTGATTTTATCAAGGGCGACAATAATGATGATAACAATGGCGACGACATGACGCCTGTCGTGCCGCCGGCGCCGCAAAGCGGTTCGACTAGTGGTCCGTCGACGCCCAGCTCGTCGCTGGAACATGAAATGCAAACATCATTCCTGGACTATGCGATGTCGGTCATAACCGACCGCGCGCTGCCCGACGCGCGCGACGGGTGCAAGCCGGTTCACCGCAGGATTCTTTACGTTATGTCGGATGTCGCGCCCGCGACAAAGCCCACCGTCAAATCCGCGCGAATTGTCGGCGATGTCATGGGAAAATATCATCCGCACGGGGATTCATCTATTTACGAGGCGATGGTGCGGATGGCGCAGGACTTTTCAATGGGCGAGCGTCTTGTATCCGGCCAGGGAAATTTCGGGTCGCGCGACGGGGACGGCGCGGCCGCCATGCGATACACCGAAGCCAGGCTGACAAAACTGGCGGCCATGCTGATGGATGATTTGGACAAAGATACTGTCGATTGGATGCCGAACTTCGACGGCTCGCTGAACGAGCCGCGCGTTCTGCCGGCGAAGTTTCCAAATCTGCTCGTGAACGGCGGTTCTGGAATTGCGGTCGGAATGGCGACCAATATTCCGACCTATAATTTACGCGAGGTTATGAACGGTGTTCTCGCAATGTTGGATAATCCTGAAATCACCGACGAGGAATTATTCGGTGTCATTCCGGGGCCGGACTTCCCGACAGGCGGAATCATGATGGGCCGGACCGGCGCGTATCGCGCGCATACCGGCGGCCGCGGTAGCGTGATTGTTCGCTCGAAAACGCATTTCGAGGATTTTCGCGACCATACCGCGATTGTTGTGGACGAGATTCCGTTCGCGGTGAACAAGGCGCAGATGATAATCAAAATCGCAGAGTTGGCGAAAGAAAAAAGAATCGACGGAATTTCCGAATTGCGCGATGAATCGTCGCACGAGGGCGTGCGCGTGGTTATCGAACTGAAACGCGACGCGATTAGCGAGGTCGTTTTGAATCAGCTGTTCCAATATACGGACATGCAGACAAGTTTTCCAATCAATATGATGGCGCTCGAAGCCGGTCGGCCGATTCTGTTCGGCGTCAAAAAAGTTCTGGAATCTTTTATTCGCTTTCGGCGCGAGATTGTGCGTCGGCGGACAATCTTCGAGCTAAATAAAGCGCGGAACAAAGCGCATACTTTGCTGGGACTGACGGCGGCTGTCGGAAACCTCGACGAAGTGATAGAATTGATTAAATCCTCTGAATCGCCGGATGTCGCGCGGGAAAGATTGGTTGGTCGCGGATGGGCGGCCCGCGATATCGAAAATTACATCAATCTGATTGACGATCCTAACTGCCGGTATGATGAATCGGACGGAATGCTCTACATGTCGGACGAACAGGCCAAAGCGATTCTGGAATTGCAGCTGCACAAGCTGACGGGCCTTGAGCGCGAAAAAATTCTGGGCGATTTGGTCGAGCTGGGCGCGGAAATCAAGCGACTGCTTGAAATTCTGGGCAGCAGTGAAAAAATCACGCAAATTATTCGCGACGAAACCATGGCGATTATCGAAAACTTTGGACATGACCGCCTGACGCAAATCGCAGATGCCGAAGTTGACATGGACATGGAGGATTTGATTGCCGAGGAAGACATGGTTATTACAATAACCAGCACCGGATATATAAAACGCGTCGCTTTGGATACATACCGCGCGCAAAGGCGCGGGGGAAAGGGACGAAACGCTATGGCTATGAAAGACGAGGATTACATCGCTGATGTGTTCATTGCGAACACGCATACGCCGCTTTTGTTCTTTTCATCGGCGGGGATGTGCTATCGCCTGAAAACATACAAGCTGCCCGAGGGCGGCGCGGCCGCAAAAGGCCGGCCGTTAGTAAACTTATTGCCGTTGTCTGCGGGCGAGACAATTACAACGATTTTGCCAGAGCCCGATTCCAAAGACGGATATTTGATGTTCGCGACAAAGAACGGGAATATAAGAAGAAACAAGATTTCCGATTTCGAATCGATTCGCGCCAATGGAAAAATCGCGATGAAACTGGATTCGGGCGACTCTTTAATCGCCGTTCGCGCGGTTGCGGAAAATCAGGACGTGTTGCTGTCGACATACCGCGGCAAAGCGATTCGTTTTGCCGTTCCGGAAATTCGCGTTTTTGCCGGTCGGGCGTCCGACGGCGTCCGCGCGATTAAGTTGTCCGACGACGACCGCGTGATTGACATGGCCGTTTTAATACATGCCGACGAGGATTCCGAGACGCGCGCCGCTTACATCAAGCAATCGCGGGCCGAGCGTCGGGCCATGACAGGAATCGAGGAAGAAGCGTCTGATGATGAAGAGGCGACCAGTCTGGTTTTGTCTGATGAAAAGTATCAGCGAATGAAAGCAGACGAACAATTTATTCTGACGGTTTCGGAAAACGGTTTCGGCAAGCGCACGAGCTCGTATGAATATCGCGCGACGCACCGCGGCGGCAATGGATTTTCCGGAATAAAATTGGGCGGAAAGAATACCGCGGTCATCTCGTCCATGCCGGTTAAAGACGACATGGATTTGTTGCTGGTGACGGATGGCGGAAAAATCATCCGGACGCCTGCCGGGGAAATTCGAATCGCGGGTCGCAGCACCGCGGGCGTGACTTTGTTCCGCACCGCGGACGACGAGAAAGTCATCAGCGCGACGATGATAGAGCATGATGATGAAACGGAAGAAATAAAGGCGGAGGAAAATGAATAAGAAAGAAATCGACGATATTTTGGAAAAATTTGGCAACGGGTCCGACATTCGGAATGTCGAAAATCCAAGGGAACGCCAGCTGAGGGAGCTGGCCGAAAAATACAGGTATAATTATCCGAAGTATCTTGAAGAGGCGGAAAAATTGCAGAAAGAGTATAGCTAGAAGGACAAGATGGCCGAATATTTTATGCCGATTTCAGAACTTGCGAAAAAACTGGATGTGCCGGCGCACACGCTGCGGTACTGGGAAAAAGAGTTTCCGTCATTGATTGCCCCGACGACGGGCGCGGGCGGACGCAGGTATTACCGCAATACAACTGTCGATAGCGCGGTTGCCTTGAAAAAATATCTCTATGCGGACGGATACACGATTGACGGCGTTAAAAAATTAATCGCGGGCGGAAAGTTCTCGACATCGCCCGTCGAATCGAAGTCCGCACCGTCCGCCGAATATAAAAAATCTGATTTGGATTCTGCAATTAAATTGCTGAAAGAAGCAAAGGCGATTTTAGAAGGAGATTAAAAAATGTTCGGGCATGCTATTGAAAAGCTTCCGATGAAACTTTATGTCGGGCGCGGATGATTTTCATTTTGTTTTATCTTGCAGGTTAGAGGCGTTGAAAATATTTTGTTCAAATCCCATGGTTGGGTCGTGTATGTCCCGATATTTCTTTTTGAGGATTTTCAAGGATATTTCCTCAAACGTCATGTCCTGATTCACATCCATGATTCCGTTTTCGGCGCATTCGCGCAGCAGTATTTTTTTCGATTTTTTTCTTACGAAATAAATCCCTTGAAAATGAAATTGCAGTCGATGGAAAGTTTCATTAACCGCGCGGCCCAGGCGGAAAAAAAGATTATCCGTTTTTTGCGATTTTATTTCCCCGCCGGTATTAATCTCGACCGGATATTTTTCCATTTTGCATACTCCCTACGTTTATCTAAAAAATTCAGACATTCAGGTTGGCGTCACGCGGAAAGCGCGGCCCATTCCAATTCGCCGATCAACTCCGTTCCTGAAAACATCAAATCTTCGACGTTCAGAACGTTTTTTATATCGCCTGCCGCCGCGCGAAGGGTTTCCTTGTCGGCGACAATTAATTTCCTTATCGGCGCTTTCATCGATTTATTCGCATCTGTTTTTTTGCCGCGCGCAATCCTTACCAGTTCGCATACATCGCCGTAATAGGCCGCGTCCATCGAAATTTCTTCTTTATAGTCCGGCCACTTTGTAGGAAACGGCTGCAAATGGACCGAACTGTCATGCGTTTCATTCCAAACATGCTCTGTGACGAATGGCATGAACGGCGCAAACAGCGCGCCAAAAGTTTCCAATGCCAGAATGAATGTGCCGACGGCGGAATCGTCCCCGGAGTATGCGCGCGCCTTTGCAATTTCGAGATAGTTGTCGCAGAAATCCCAGAATGCCTGTTCTGTCGCGAGCAAGGCGTTTGCATAATCATTTTCCAAAAATGATTTTTCAGAGGCGGCGCACGCGCCGCGCAGTCCGCGCACGAATCCCAAATCCAGGCCATTTGTTATTTTCGCACGTTTTTTCCCGCCGACAATGCCGAACACGAATTTCGACGCGTTCCAGAATTTCACAACCAGCTTGCGTTTCTGTTCCATTATTTTTTCGTCATTGGTTCCGTCTATCCCCCATTTGATAGACGCCGCCCACAATCGTATGGCGTCCGCGCCGTATTTTTCAATCAGCGCGGCCGGCGTGACTACGTTGCCTTTTGATTTGGACATTTTTTTTCTGTCGGGGTCCAGCACGAATCCGTTTATCCATAATTCTTTCCACGGCAGCTTTCCATCGTTGTTCAGCATTGTTGCGAGAATTGTATAAAAATCCCATGTTCTGATAATTTCATGTCCGTTCCAGCGCGAATCGAAAGGCACGTCAAGATTCGCGGACGGCGACATTGCCATTGCTATTTTCGGCGTCAGCGCGCTGGTCATCCAGGTATCCATGACGTCCGAATCCCCTATGAATCCGCCAGGTTGTCCGCGCCGCGATTCATCGAATCCGTTCGGGCAATCGGACGACGGGTCGCACGGCAGCGCATTTGCCAAAATAGGATTGTCGAAATCGGCCTTTCCATCCGCATTCAATTTATACCAAACCGGAAACGGTATTCCGAAAAAACGCTGGCGGGATATGGCCCAATCCTGATTCAATCCGTCTATCCAGTTTTCGAGGCGCTTGCCCATGTGCGCGGGCGTCCAGCGGATTTTTTCTCCGCTTTTTTTCAACGCGTCTTGTTTTCCCAAAAGCGACACATACCATTGGCGGGAAGGCACGAATTCTATCGGAGAATCGCCTCTTTCATAAAACTTCACGCTGTGCACGATAGGGCGCGGCTCCGATACAAGCCCGCCGGATTCGCGCAACCATTCGACGATAAGCTCGCGCGCGGATTTAATGGGAAGCCCGACCAATTCTTTCCGCGTCATGAATTCGGAATCGATGATTTTTCCGTCGCGCCCTATGATTTGCCTTAACGGCAGATTATGCTCTTTCCAAAATTTCACGTCGTCGTTGTCGCCGAAAGTGCAAACCATCATTATTCCGGTACCCTTTTTTGGATCGGCGTGCGGGTCGCCAAAAATTGGAACATGCGCGCCGAACAGCGGCACGATTGCGTTTTTTCCAATCAGGCGCTTGTATCTGTCGTCGTCCGGATGTGCCACGATAGCTATGCACGCCGGCAAGAATTCCGGCCGCGTTGTCGCGATTACAAAGCTGTCCCCGCCCTCGACGCCGAATTTTATATCATGGAAAAATCCCGCGGTCTCGCGGTCTTCTATTTCCGCCTGCGCGACTGCCGTCTGAAATTCCGTATCCCACATTGTCGGCGCCTCAAGCGATTTTATATTTCCGTTTTTGTAAAGATTGATGAACGATTCCTGCGCCAGGCGAATCGCGTCGTTTGAAATTGTCGAATACATCAGCGACCAGTCATAGGAAAATCCCATGCGCCGCAAAGTGTCCTCGAAAATCTTTTCGTCCTGCTCTATCAGCCTGCGGCATGATTCGATAAAATTGCGGCGCGAAATGCGCGTTGGAGGCGCGTCGAACTTTTCTTTGTGAACGGCGGAGAAGCCCGGATCATAAGGCAGCGACGGATCGCATTTTATATTAAAGTAATTTTGCACGCGCCGTTCGGTCGGCAACCCGTTGTCATCCCATCCTATCGGAAAAAATAAATTCTTGCCCCGCATGCGGTGGAATCTGGCCATAATGTCCGCCTGGGAATATCCGTAAATATGCCCGATGTGGAGTGACCCCGACACAGTTGGGGGGGGGGTGTCGATTGCGAATATATTTTCGCGCGGAGTGTTCGGTTTATATTTATACGCGCCGGATTTTTCCCATTCATGAATATATTTTTCTTCTAGTTTTTTTGAATCGTATTTGTCCAGCATTTATTTTTCCTTTCCACTTATATATCAATCAATGTATTCTCGCCCAACATTCATAAAATTCTTAATGTCAATTCCCATGGACCATAATAATTATCAATTATTAATTATGGCTCTTGACTAGCATCTCGACAAAAAATTAATTAATTTAGCAATTATTTTCGCTAAATCATTGGTTCAGCGGTTATATTTATTCCTCTACAAAACACAAGATAATCTTACT
>JAITLD010000090.1 GCA_031278055.1 Rickettsiales bacterium
GTCAATAAATAATATATAAAATGAACTTTGATCTGAATTTCAATTTTTTCGGCGCTTCAAAAGAAGAACGGCCAATTTACTCATGGCAGGATTTTATAACGGACACAGGATACAAAAGCATGTCCTTTGGATTAACATAAATGGAAATAATTGCCATTGCCGATTCTCATTTTTTGTTTGCCCGTGTTCTAATCCTAAAAATCCAGCAGGTCAATGAAATAATCTTTAATTTGTCTCTTGACATTATGTAGCCGATAGACTACACTAAGCCAGTATCAGGGCATCAGAGTGATTATTAAACAGACAGAAGTATTCGAAAAGTGGTTTAAGAAACTGCGCGATGAAACGGCAAAAGCGGCCATCGCCCGCAGAATCCGAATACTGGAAGTCGATAATCATTTCGGGGACGCTCATCCGACATCAGAGAGCGGAATTTCGGAAATGCGGGTATTTGTTGGCAAGGGATATCGGATATATTACACGCAGCGCGCGCTGGAAATTGTGATACTGCTGTGTGGCGGGATAAAAAGTCGAGGCGCTGGAAAAGAGCAAACAAAAGACATTAGGCGCGCGAAAGAATTATTGAAAACAATTGAATAAAAGAGGTGCAAAAATGGCCAAAACAAAAATTGTTGACTGGAATGTTCTGGATTATCTGGATAATGAAAAATCAATCGCGGCCTATCTGCAAGCCGCAGTTGCCGAGGACAATCCTATGGCGGTTATTTCCGCAATCGGCGACATAGCCCGTGCACGCGGCATAAACAAAATGGCGGCAGATATGGGGGTGAATCGCGAAAGCCTTTACAAAAGCCTTTCGGGTAAAACCAAGCCGCAATTTGACACAATTTACAACGCCATCGACAAATTGGGGCTTGAAATGCGTTTCGTCCCAAAGCCGCGCATGGCGCTGCATACGTAAAACCCCGTAGGATAATGAAATAATCTTTAATTTGTCTCTTGATATCGAATTGTTTTTGACTTTCAATAGCAATGAATGCGAGAATCAAATGAAAAATATTCATGGGATTCCGAAAAGCGAGAACAGATAATCAAGGCCCGCGCATATCTTAACAATCAGAACAACGAATGATAACGTTCAGTGTTGTTTCGCGGTCGCGGCGTGATATTTTCGCTACGTGTGTTTTCAGTTTCTCTCTGCCGTCAGTGTTGACAGATCGTGTTCTTGTGATACCATTTGCGGGATAAAAACAGAGCGTTGAAAAATGATAGTGAATAATATATCTTTAACTCCGCTTTCGTTGCGCAAAGTCAAATACCAGAACATGGATTTTTGCAGTTATGCCCTAAGCGCGGACGAGGTGGAAAAGCCGGTCAGAGATGGGAAGATTCCCGCGATTTCCCCGCCTGTTGAAAACAGCGACAATCTGCCCGTGGTCGCAATGCTTCTTGGGCGCGAGGGAGGGATTACGCAACACCGGAACGGTATGTCGACGCCTCAATCAATGCCGGGCTCTATCCGTTTTGAAAAGCCCTGGATTTTTAATTTGTTGCAGAGTATAATTCTGTCATGAATTGCAAATCAAACAATCTTTCCGGATACATAGAAGATTCAGAATTACGGAAAATTGATGACAGTTTTTTTGCGCGAATGTCAAAGGGCTTGGCGGCAAAATGGGACAAAGGCCTGTATGTCAACGGGGTTCGCAATTTACAGTCGCATATTTCTGAAATAAATTCGCTTGATATTCGCTATCCGTCGAATGCCAGACCGAATTTCTATCTTTATATCGTGCCCGACGAAAATTTCATAGAACTGTTGAATTTTCCATTCAAAGATGCGAAACGTGGCGGCAAGCCGGTTTCGATTTTTGATTTAGATGGTTTTAATTCGGCTTACGGGTGTTCGCAAAATACTTTGGAAAACGCGCCGGACGCAATTGAGGGCATTGCGCAAAAAGTAAATGGCATTCACGAATTCGCCCATCTTGTTCATGGGCAGTTTTTTAATCGCGACAGAATTTTAAGCGAAGGTTTTGCAGAAGCGCTGCCCCTGTATATTTTGGATTACGAAAAAAAGTTTGACGAACATCGCGAAATTATAAAGTCCACAACGGCCGGTCAAATATTCAGCGCCGCGGAATTAATAAAAATGGGCCGTGATAGATCATTCGGAATGGTTACGAGGATTCGGCATAAAACTTGCTCTTTCGACTGGTCTTATATTTCATCATATTTGTTCGTTCGGGCTTGCTTGAATATAATTGAAAGCAAATTTAATTTCGACAAGCGTACGGCTGCGCAAAAATTTCTTGAAATCGTCCGCGCTTCGCAATATTCCGGAGAATGGCTGATTGTGGATTTGGCGCAAAGCATCGGCGCGAATGCGGATATTCTTTTGAATAAAAAATCCTATCAGTTGGGGCAAATTGAGAGAATCCGAAGCGAATCCGAATCTTGAAATCGCCCGTTTTAAGAAAGTATTACATCAAAATTCGCATTGCTGGTTTGATGTTATCCGTCAAAAAAATGCGAAATAAAAGACGGATGTATGGTGGCTATAAAAACTGGACAATTCAAATCAAAATCCGAAAAAAAGTCTGGAGTTTTTGCGGGATTTTTGTATAAGATGATTTTTTATTCCGTATCGCGGTTATGAGAATGGATTTCCACATCGCGGGTCATTGCGAAAAACTTTTTCGCGCGCGCGGACTGCAATTCTTCTGTTGGAATTTCTTGCAATTCCCGTATGTTTTTGAGAATCGTCTCGGACAATAATTCCATAGTCGTTTGCCAATCAGTATGCGCGCCGCCGGACGGCTCTGGTATGACTTCATCAATCACGTTCAATTCATACAGGTCGGCGGCGGTCAATTTCAGCGCGTCGCAAGCCTCCGTTGCGAATTTGTTATCTTTCCATAAAATCGACGCGCATGATTCCGGCGCGATTACGGAATAAATCGAGTTTTCCATCATCATGATTTTGTCCCCGGTTGCAAGTGCTATCGCGCCGCCGGATCCGCCCTGACCCACAATGATTGAAACGAACGGCGTCGCAATGGATAGTCCCGTTTGTATGCTACGCGCCACGGCCTCGGACTGGCCGCGCTCCTCGGCCTCGCGCCCCGCAAACGCGCCGGTCGTATCAATCAGCGTTATCACGGGCAAACCGAATTTTTCCGCCAGCCGCATCAGGCGCGCAGATTTGCGATACCCCTCCGGATTCGGCATTCCAAATCTGTGCTTTTGCCTCGTTTCTATGGTACGTCCCAATTCGTG
>JAITLD010000073.1 GCA_031278055.1 Rickettsiales bacterium
AAGTTATTGCTTATATTGACGGATTCAATTTGTTTTATAGTCCGGGTGTTGAAATAATTTTGGGCTATTTTTCTGTTCATAAAACACAAATGCCGGCCGCCGATTCGGATTTTAAGGCAGGCAGGATAAGGATGGTAGATGTGTTCAAGACCGAAGAAAAAGGCACCGATGTAAATCTTGCGGTGCAAATCGTAGCAGATGCAAAGGACAATAAATTTGATTATGCGATGTTGTTTTCCAACGACAGCGATATGGCTCGCTCCATCAAAATTGCATCTAGGGACTGCAAAAAGCAGATTGGATTATTTGTAGATAGAAAAGCAAGGACTTTCGCGATACTAAAAGAAAACACTATGCATATAAAGCGGCTGTCTCCGAATCATTTTGCCGCGCATCAATTTCCAGACGAAATCAAAACATCGATTGGCCGAATTATCAGAAAACCCAAAGATTGGTAAATTACCTCTTCCTTTCCCCACCATTCGAGAAATGCGGCTTGTCCATAAATGTAAAAAATCCGCCCCACGAGTTCAGCGGGTCCAGCGATTCCCAATACTCACCCAGCGCTTTCTTTTGCGCGTCCGATATCTCTTTCCCGTCGCAGGTTATCAATGCCAAATCTATCGCCAGCTTGTCCTGGTGAAAGCTATGCGTTGCTTTCGTCTTGCCGGTTTTAAGATAAAGGTAATGGTGCGCCCGGCGCGATTCGAACGCGCAATCCTCGCCTTCGGAGGGCGATGCTCTATCCAGTTAAGCCACGGGCGCAAACGCTGATACATTATAGTCTTGCGCTTTATATAAATCAAATGTAAAATCCAGATATGAAAGCGAAAAAAAATAATTTTTATCTAATTGAAGAGGATAGGGGTGAATTCGAACGCGAAATTGAGCGTATCAAGAATTTGGAGTCAATCAAATTCAAACAAAACCGCAATGCGGCAAACAATACGCCCACAAATTCACTGACCGACAAGGAGTCAGAAAATTTTGACGACAGTATAAGCGAAATGATAAGGCTCGCTTCAATAGCAGACTGTAAAAACGAACATTAAAAGCGGGTGGGGGCCCACATATTAAAGGCAGGCTTTCAGCGCCTGATACATGATTCCCAAATCTGTTTTAAGAAGGGTGGCCGCGACCATTTCCTTGTTGTCCGTTCTTTCCGCGCCCGACAGCATTCTTGCAAAGCCGTGCACAAACTGGCTCGCCTGACTGCGAAACACCGCGTCGGTCTTGAATATATTTTTTACGCGTTTTTTATCCGCACTTCTAATCATTTTTGCAAACCATTTGCTGAATATCGCGCGATCGCCGCCGTTATACTTCTCCATGACCGCGTCCGGTATTTCCGCGCCTATGCTACGCGTCAGGTCGACCGACAAATCATGCAATCTTTCCATTATTCCGCCCGCCTGTCTTATGAAATCCTGAACCGAAACGGATGAGATGGCAGACGGCGCTTTTACGCCGACCTTGTTCTGGACGACGGGCGCGGATACGCGGGCGGCCCTCATTCCGGCCACGAGTTCGCGCATAGTATCAGCCGCCTTGGTGTAATCCGAGACTAAATCAATCATTTGCTGGCGCGATTCGCCGGACAATTTTTCAAGGGCGATTGTCGAATCGCCGATTCCGACCAGCGCCTTCTTCGCCGCCGCATTCATCGCGTTGATTTTTTCGGCCATATCGCTGATTTTATGCGTCAATTCCTCGGTCATTTCGCCTGACTTGTCCGCCACCGACGGCAGGACCGATTCAAGTTTGCCCATCAAATCGGCCAGCGGTTGTATGCGGTCCTTGGCGTCAGACAGACCGCGCACGGTTTCATTTATACCGGACAACATCGGTATGACGGAATCGCGGAATTCGGCGGCAATATGCCCGGCGTTTTCCATCGTGTGCGTAGTCGCGGATTGCGCGTTCTGCAAATTTGCGACAACATTTTGCGAAAATTCGCCAATCTCTGTTTGGAATTTCGCGCGGATATCCATGATTTCGCCGGCAATCTCATCAAAAGTTTCCTTGATTGTTTTGGAAGTTGAAAATAATTTTCCCGTCGTTTCGTTCAGCTTAT
Organism: Rickettsiales bacterium; assembly: GCA_031278055.1. Taxonomy (GTDB): domain Bacteria; phylum Pseudomonadota; class Alphaproteobacteria; order Rs-D84; family Rs-D84; genus JAISGC01. Next base: position 2,075 of record JAITLD010000073.1, read on the forward strand.
CCGTTCCGGTTTCTATCGAGCTTTCGGCCAGGCGGATGTCTGTTCCGATTCTAGCGGCCGTATCGGACATTGTATTCACTTGAGATTGTAGTAATTTCCGGGCCTGTTCCGTAAAATTTTCCATTTTTTCCAATTGTTGCCCCAGAAGTTTCCCGCTGTTCGACAACACATTCTCGATTCCCTGCGAGGACAATTTTACATTTTCGAAATCGCTGGCGACCGAGCTTTGCAATTGTGATAATTCGGCGTTCATGCCCTTTGCCGAAATCGACATCATATTGATTTGGTCGGTGCTGTCCGCGATATTCTGCTGCAATTCGTCCGCCATCTTGCGGCCGGATTCCGACCAGTTCGCAATATTAGAATTCAATTCGGACGACAAGTTCAAGATTTCGCGGGATTTTGATTCCAACTCTTTTACAAGGGCGCCCGCGCCAAGATTAAAGCTTTCGGCCGAATCCCGAACACGCGTCCATTCTTTTCCGCCGACAATATTCGAGAGATTCGAGATTAGATTCTCCAATGTCCTGGTCATGCCGGACACACGCTCCGCGGCCGCGTCGGCAGTCGAAACCAAAAGCTTGTTCTGAACGCCGAGTTTTTTTTCCAACATCTCCGCGCGCGCCGCCTGCTGGCTTAGCACGGCGGCCATAGAATTGAAATTCGAGGCGATTTTAGCGACAGCGTCATCAAGAATCTGTCCGATAATTTTTTGCGCGTCTGCAACTTTTGCACGACTCGGCTCGAAGAGCAGGGCTTGCAACGAGCGCATTATTCGTTCGGCGCGACGGCTTTGGAAAAATAAAAACGGCAACATTGCGACCAAAAGGCCTGCCGCCGAAACCAAAATAATCTGGCTGACCGAAACCGCGGCGAACATTCTGAATCATTCTCCTTTGCCACGAATGATAAACAAAAAATCGGCCATTGCAAATATAAATTCAGCCCGCGCAACGCGTTACATAATCAAAAATTTTCTGATAGCGCTCCTTGGCATACCGATTCCGCATCTTCGTTATCTCGAATTGCAATTCATCAAGCTCGCCGTAATTGCCGTTGATTGAGCAGGTTCTCACTTCTTCGGCAAACCTCTCGGATTTCGGGCCGTGCATAAACCACAGATTTTCTTTCGCTGGGCCGGTCGAAAGGCTTTCAGTCATGGCACTGTCGGCTATTTTCTTTTGCATTTCTTTATACCTGCCGACCACATATCTACATCTATCAAGATTCAGGACATCATCTTCAATCAACTTGTCTTCCAAATCTTTGGCGCCAAACTCTTCCCTATAAAAATTTATCCACGAAACCGCGCACTCAAATTCATTATACGTCGGATTGGAAATAGACATCTCACTTGCCCCTCTGTTTGTCATTTTTCTTGACAATCCGCATCATCGTGACGAGAAAATTTTTATAAGTCAACCATTTGTCACCACGCTGACCCTTTGGAACAGCGCGGACTTTTTTCAGCTCGCTATTCAGCTCACGCTCGGTGAATGTCGGGGCGATAACCTGCGCGCATTCTTTATTCATAGCATATCCTTTAATTGTTATTACCCTATAATTATATTTCGATAAAAAACTTTTGTCAAGCAATATTACAGCTTGCAAGAATTGTTTTTTTTTCTTAAAATCGCGGTATGAAAAACATAGCCGCCATAACGATGGCGCGGGATGACGAATTTTTTTTGGGTCGCTGGATTGATTATTACGGCGGGATATTCGGCGTGGAGAACCTGTTTATTTATCTGGATGGAATTGACCAGAAGGCGCCGGCGGGGGCGGGGCGCGCGAACATAACAAAATTGCGGCATTCGAAAAACATGTCCCGCGCAAGCGGCGACAAAGCTAGGATAAAACTTTTATCCGACTTGGCGCGCAACTTGTTTTCGCGCGGATATGACATTGTAATCGGAACCGACAGCGATGAATTCTTGGTTGTCGACCCAAAGACAGAAAAAACGCTGCGAGAATATTTATCGGAACTTAATATAAAGAGGTCGGTCGGCGGGCTGGGGTTGGATGTCGGACAGAATCCGAATGCCGAACCGCCGCTTGATAAATCAAGACCGTTTCTAGAACAAAGAAAATTCGCTGTCATAAATCCCAGATACACCAAACCTGTTGTTCTGGCGCAACCGGCGGAGTGGGGAAGCGGGTTTCACCGCGTTAAGTCCTGTAATTTTCACATTGACAAGAATTTATATCTGTTCCATTTTGGCAGCGTTGATTTGAATATGCTAGAGGCAAGAATGCGAGCGCGCGGTAAGGATTGGACCAAACATTTGAGGCGACAACAGACACGAACAATTCACAAAATCGGATGCGCATGGAAAATTTGGAACGAGCGGACGATGAAAATCGCGCGCGTAATTCAAATGATTTTAAGAAATCCTCTCGCGTGGAACAAGCCGCAAATGCTGTGGCTGAAACCGGTAGTGAAAATACCGAAAAGATTCAGGAAAATAGTATGAATATTGATTTGGTTTATTTGTGGGTGGACGGCAACGATCCAAAATGGCGGGACAAAAAGAATGCGGCACTGGTTGCGGCGGGACGACCGGTATCGGAACTCGCAATTGTGGCGAATAGATTCGAGCAAAACGACGAACTGAAATACAGTCTGCGCAGCGTGGTAAAGTTCGCGCCATGGGTGAACCATATTTTCATCGTGACTGACGGGCAAACGCCGGAATGGCTGGACCTGAAAAATCCAAAAATTACAGTTGTCGATTTGTCGGAGATAGTGCCGAAAAAATACCTGCCGCTGTTCAATTCGGCGGCTATCGAGATGTTTTTGCACAAAATCCCGAATCTCTCCGAACATTTTTTGTATGCCAACGATGATATGTTTTTTGGAAAATCGGTTGACCCGCACTTCTTTTTCGATGAAAAGGGCGACCCGATTGTGATACTGCACGCGCAATCATGGTCCCGCGCGCATTATCTCGTCGGAAGCAAGGCGGTTTCCGGCGTGTTAAAACGCGACACATTGTTTCCAAAAATGGTCGCGAACGCGCTGGCGGCCACATACAAACTTATCGGGGAAAAATACAAATTGATTTTATCGCATGCCATTGAGCCAATGCGCAAATCATATCTGGCCGAAATAATTGATTTGAACGACAATTATTTCATGGAAACCACGGCAACGACTTTCCGCGACGCGTCAAATATACAACGATTCGCGTTTCCGATGATTAATCACGCGCGCGGACGGACGACGATTGTCTACAAGCAGTCGTATTTCAATCGCCGCATAAAATACATGCCGCGCACTCCGCCGTTTTGGACCAGTTTTCTTATGTGGCTTGGACGGACGACGGGATTATCCAAAATCAATTTGGTAGATTCGACGAAAGGGGTGGAGCGGCCGATAAGGAAAACCCTGCGCTATAATCCCGAGTTATTCTGTCTGAACTACATTGCGCCGGAAAAGAAAAAAATAGCGGCGGATTTTATGAACAGGATGTTTCCGGAAAAATCAGAATTCGAAAAATAAAAAGGCGTATCAATGCGTAGATTAATCACAAAATCAATAATCCTAGTAATCGGACATATTTTGAACCTGCCGCTGTTATTGGTCGGAAAATACCGCAAATCGCGCCATTTCGTGAAAGGACTGGTGATTCCGTGGTATTTCAGGCGATACTTGCCCGCCGTAGCGGCCATAAAGCAGGATAAAGTTATAAAAAACGATACGGACGAAAAAATATTTTCAATCTGGTTGCAGGGGGAGGACAAAGCCCCGCCACTGGTGCAATCGTGTTATCGCAGCATGCGGCGCAACTGCACGCAGGAATTGGTTATTCTTACGCGCGAAACATTGCCCGATTATATAGATTTGCCGGGATACATAATGGATAAATGCAGGGATGGGAAAATCAGAAACGCGCATTTTGCGGACATCGCGCGGGTGGAGTTGTTGCACAATCATGGCGGTATCTGGATGGACGCGACAAATTTTGCGGTCGCGCCGATTCCGAACTGGATTATCAAGCAGGACTTTTTTACGTTTCTGACCGGCGACAATAAAATCGGTCTGCCAAAAATCAACACGGCGTCTTTCATGCAGAACTGCTTTATCCGCAGCCGCAAGGGTGCGTATCTCTTGGACGCGTGGCGCGCGATGATTTTGGAATATTGGCGCGAGGAAAACAAGACTTTCGATTATTTCATGCATCAGTTTTTATTCAGAACTCTTGTTCACGGCGACGCGCGGGCAATCGGGGCCTTCGCAAAAATTCCGCATGTCGCGCAAGACCCGACGCACACATTGTGGCGCCCGCATGCGGCCGAGCCGTTTAATCAAAAGAAATTCGACGAATTGACATCCGGCGCATTTTTTCAAAAATTGGCATACCGGCCAAAATACGCGCGGAATCCTATTCCGGGCAGTTTCGCCGACATAGTAATAAAAATGTAAAAGAGCAAAACATGAGGATTTCAAAAATACGAAGGTTTTTGGTATGGTTTCAAATCAGAATTATCGGAAACCTGCATTTTTTTAATACAAAAAAACGTAAACGCATCCGCGATAAAATCAAAGGACGGGTGCTTTGCAAAACCTTGAAACGGTACGTGATAGCGGCCGAAAATATCCCTTTGACGAAATCGGCAAAAGATGATGAAAATGAAAAAATATTCGCTCTTTGGTTTCAGGGCGAAAAAAACGCCCCGCCATTGGTTCAATCATGCTGGCGCAGCATTCGTCGCAATTGTCCGCAAAAACTGATTATTTTGGACGATAAGACGTTGCCGGACTTCATCAATCTTCCGGGATACATCATTGACAAGCGCAGAAATGGGAAAATCAAGACGGCAAACTTTTCCGATATTGCCCGTATGGAACTGCTGCATAATCATGGCGGATACTGGATGGATTCAACCGATTTTGTAACCGCGCCGATTCCGAAATTTATCTCCGACAGTGATTTTTTCGTATTTTTAACAGGCCCGAAAATCTGTTCGTATTCATTTATACAAAGTTGCTTTATTCGCAGCCGAAAAAATACTTATTTGATAAACGCACTGCGCGAGGTAGTTTTCGAATATTGGAAATATGAACCAAAATCAATTGATTATTTTACATTCCACTTGTTACTCAGGGCGCTGGTAGAAAATAATCCCATAGCCGCCATGGAATTTACGAAAATGCCGCATGTAAATCAGGACCCGACGCACAGACTTTGGTTCCAAGAGGGCGCCGCAGACGGGCATTATTGGGCCGACAAGCCATTCGACAGAAAGAAATTCGACGAATTGACATCCGGCGCATTTTTTCAGAAATTGAATTTTAAGGATAAAAACGCACAATATCCGATTCCGGAATCTTTCGCCGATGTGATTATAAAGATGTGATAATAAAATGCTTTTTGATAAAAGAATAAAAACCAATCTCTACTTTTGCGGAACTTCAATTTTTGGCGATTAACCGCCGGATTTCATTTTTTTTATCCATCTATCCATAATCGGATCAAAAATTTCATTGGTATCGTGTGATTTGAAGTATTTTTCATTATGACGGAACAGCCCGTCGACAGCATTGCCGCGTCGGCCGCGCATGGCAAATTCTTTGCGCGATTTGACGGAATAATGATTCACGCGGATTTTATTTACCGGCATGATGTAATCAAGGTATGGAAAAATTTCCCGCCCGTCCTCATCAACTGTCTTGCCGATTACTTTTTGGCAATGCACG
>JAITLD010000077.1 GCA_031278055.1 Rickettsiales bacterium
TACTTCAACATCTCCGGCCGGGCATGTATTTGTGACAATAAAAGCTATGGCATTGACATTTTGTGCAGTTAAAAAGAAAATTGTAAAAAACAAATATTTTGAGTTCATATTTTATAAAAGAATCCTTTTTAATATTAAATCTAAATCAATTATTGGGAAAATCATTATTTTCCATAAAGCCGTATTATCTGTAATATCGCCACATGTTTCAAATCCTCCGGCAAACAGGTGGGTATTAAAAGGAATGAGTTGTCCATTTGATACGGCTACGTCTAGATAGCATGAATAAATATAAGTTTTTTCTTTGTAATCGTTTATACATTCAGAACTTGAATTTGGAACACTGGCCGTCAATTGGATTTCGCAATGGCCCTGCATCTTGGATATTGTCCCACCGGTACATGTCATAACCCAAGAATCAAAGTCCCCTGATTTCGTGCAGCTGGTTGGTTTTACATGTTGGGCCATGCATAATTTATATGCGAATGCTCCGTTCGTTAATAATAATCCGGCCATACAAAGCGACGTAAACAAACGCATATTTTTATCCTTTCTCAAACCACCAGGATAAAATCTTGGTGGTTGGAGTTTTGCAGCAATTACAAATGAAATTGCGTGGCTTATTCTGTATATTCGCCACACTCCAACCATAGTTGGAACATTTTCGTCTGTAAAGACGCATTTGTAACAGGCTGCAAGCCCGAATGCAGAAATCTCCGCATCGATTAAAAGTATAAGGATTACGCGCAAAAAATGCAAATGAAAAATAACGGGTCTTGCCCTTTGAAATAAATCAAATATAATTGCATGGTTATGAAAAAATACGACGTGATTGTTATTGGCGGGGGGCATGCCGGAGTTGAGGCGGCCGCGGCCGCGGCGCGGCGCGGCGCAATGGTCTTGCTACTGACGAAATCGCCGGCCGACCTTGGCGCGATGAGCTGCAATCCTTCAATCGGCGGCCCGGGCAAAAGCCAGATGGTTGCCGAGATGGCCGCGCTTGGCGGAATAATGCCGGTTGCGGCCGACATGTCTGCAATTCAATTCCGCATGCTGAACATGACGCACGGTCCCGCCACGCGGGCGCTACGCGCGCAAATCGATAGAAATCTTTATAAAAAAAACATCTCGTATCTCATATCCCATGTCCCATATCTCGATGTTGTTTACGAAAATGTTGAAACTGTTGATTTGGAGAAAAAAATTGCGAACGGAAAGTATCGGTCATCCGCGCTGGTTTTGACAACCGGAACATTTCTGAACGGACTTGCGACGCGTGGGGAAAAAAAGATTCCATCGGGACGCCTTTGCGATGACGGAACCTATCAGGAAAATGCGACGGGAATTTCGGAAATACTTAAAAAAGCCGGTTTTTCGATGTTGCGCTTGAAAACCGGAACCCCTGCCCGACTGTTTGCGAACAGCATTGATTTTTCGGTTTGCGAGGAACAGAAAGGCGATGATCCGCACGATTGGTTTTCAATCGCGAATCAACGGCAAAATGCGAAGCAGGTTTCCTGCTTCATAACCCATACGACCGAAGAAACGCATAAAATCATCCGCGAAAATATAAAACGGGCGCCGATGTATAACGGGGACATCAAGGGTATTGGCCCGCGATACTGCCCGTCGATTGAAGACAAAGTCATGAAGTTCCCGGGGCATGCGTCCCATCATGTTTTTTTAGAGCCCGAAAGCCTTGCTGGCGATATAATTTATCCGAACGGTCTTTCGACATCCTTTTCGGCCGAGATTCAGGATAAGTTTCTGCGCGCGATTCCTGGATTGGAAAACGCGCGCGTGGCGCGATACGGCTATGCGATAGAATACGACGCGATAGACGCCCGCGACCTGCGCGCCACCCTTGAATCGAAATTAATCCCGGGACTTTTTTTCGCAGGACAGATAAACGGCACGTCGGGATACGAAGAGGCGGCGGCCCAGGGGGTGGTTGCTGGCGCCAACGCCGCCGCATTCGCGATTGAACGCGAAACGGGGGACATGGGCCATGAAATAAAAGATACAAAACATGATAACCCATATTTCATACCAGACCGAACAAATTCAATGATAGGCGTTATGATTGACGACATCACAACGAATGGAGTGGACGAGCCATACAGGATGTTTTCGAGCCGCGCCGAATATCGATTGCAGCTTCGCGCGGACAACGCGATTTTTCGACTTGGAGAAACCGCGGTCAGACTTGGATTGTTATCAAGGAAAGATTATGAAAAGTCATGCCATTTATCCAGTAATCAGCGCATGGAAAACGATAAATTATACGCCGGATACATTGCCCAGCAGAACGCGCAAATCGAAAGAATCCGCCGCGATAAAAACATCAAAATACCGGCCGGTTTGGACTTTTTCGCCCTGTCGGGACTGACAAACGAATTGAAGCAAAAACTGTCCCGCGCGCGTCCGGAAGATATTGCCGCCGCTTCGCGAATTCAGGGCATGACGCCGGCCGGAATCATGGTTATTTTACGGGCAGCGCGCGGGGGCAATTCAGAGTTGTTTGTCATTCCTGTGCATGTCAAGCAAATCGTAGACAGAATTGGCATCTAAAAAACAAAGAAAAAACGACGAAGAATTATGCTTATTTTTCCTTGCAACAGGCACAAATCTAACTTTTTCCTGTTAAAAC
>JAITLD010000036.1 GCA_031278055.1 Rickettsiales bacterium
TAGATAAAATAGACATATGCAAATCCCCGAATCTGCACGTATTATCGCTGTTAAAAAAGAATACCTGCGCCCGTCTAATGGCTGGTGGTATGTTGCGGTAACTTATGCTTGGAAATTAAAGGGCGCCAAATACGAACAATCAAAAGAACATCGATTCAAGACCGAAGCGGCGGCGATAAAGTTCCGACAGCGGGCGGAATGTTAAAAAGTTTGACTTTTTGCTGATTTCTGCCATAATGAGAGTGTTAATCGTTGTTGCACTGGCAATAACTCCCGCCGACCGCTGGGATCTGTAAAGGTAAAAAAATGAAAAACCTTAAAAACAATTTCGGTATTACTTATTCCAGCGTTGCGAAAGATGCATTTTTTCGCGACCTTGAAAAACCTGTCGATTTATCGTGGGTAAAACGGGCTAAAAAGGTTTTCAAGGGGATGGAGAATGTTGCTATTAAAACAGATTTATTCTGATCAGTCATACCCTGTGTTCGTATGTCGTGAGTCGGATATTAGCGATTATTTTAATGGACACCTCAGAAAAGATATCGGGCGTTTTGTGACTGCCGGTTATGCTTTATATGATAATGATGCTTTGGTCGGATTTTTCACATTATCGCAACACTCGATAAAACGAGAAAAACAACGGGATAAAGGTCATTTTTCGGATATTCCAGCGACGCTTTTAGGACAATTTGCGATAGCAGACGATTTCTGCGGCAAAGATTATCAAAATGTGAGGTATAGTAGGATTCTATTGGATATGGTATTGAATATCCATATTAAGATTGCAAAAGAAATCGGCAGCACCGCACTGATGTTGAATCCGATAAACAACACAGTTCGGGAAAAGTTTTATAAAAAACTCGGTATATTTTCTGATTACCAGGCAGTGGATAAAAAACATGATTATCTATTCGCTAAAACAAAAGACATCATTGCGTTTTTGTCTTCGTCGCCCATTAACAAAGATGTTTATTAAATCAATAATTATCTCTTCCTTTCCCCACCATATGAGAAATGCGGCTTGTCGACAAAAGTAAAAAATCCGCCCCAGCTGTTCAGCGGGTCCAGCGATTCCCAATACTCGCCCAGCGCTTTCTTTTGCGTATCTGATATTTCTTTCCCGTCGCAGGTTATCAATGCCAAGTCTATCGCCAGTTTGTCCTGATGAAAGCTATGCGTTGCTTTCGTCTTGCCGGTTTTAAGATAAAGGTAATGGTGCGCCCGGCAGGACTCGAACCCGCAATCTTTTGGTTCGTAGCCAAACGCATTATCCAGTTGTGCTACGGGCGCAGTTCCGTCAATTTTACATAAATTTTGGAAAAAATCAAGCGTGAATAAAAACGCATATCCAAACAGCCGCCGCGTTTATGAATGACATCAGGACTATCGCGCTGCCGATGTCCTTTGCGTTTTTCGACAATGGATTATTTTCTTTCGATATTCTGTCGATAATTGTTTCAATCGCTGTATTCGCAAGTTCCGCAATCAGTATGATGAACAACGGAGAAATCAGCATGGCGCGCGACACCGCGTCGACCGGCAAGATGATGGCGGCTATGATTCCGATAACGAACACGATTATATCTTGACGGAACGCGGGCCCCGAGGCGAGCGCCGCGCGCAGGCCGTCAAATGAATACGAGAATGCCTTTAATATGCGCCTCAATTCATTGTCCCGCCGGTTTGCAACATGTTCCAATCTTTCACATAGTCCTTTTTATCGAATCTGACGAACAAGTTTGTTTCCTCATAAGTGAATCTGTCGTCGAATAACGATATGAACCATCCGATGACGGGAAACAACCAATAATATTGCCCGTGTCCGTCTATGCGCCGGTATTCGTATACTTCAAGATTATCTTTTTGGAACACCAAGTCCGGCGCGCCGAAAATATCGCGCACATCCGCTTTGGTTTTCAGCGGCTCCATTTGTCGGTTAAGTCCGGATTCGGAATCTTTCATCACGGGATTGCCGGTTTTCGCCGCGCAGCCGCACAAAAGTGCGACTGACAAAATTATGATATGATTCAGTTTCATCATTACTCTCCTTTACTTTGCGACCGATGCCGGACGCGCGACAAAATCCACGCCGAATTTTTTCTTCCATTTCTGCTTTTGGTCCTCTGGAATATCCGCCGATTTGTCGGTGATTTTGAATCCGTTTGCGACGGTAGCCCCTTCTTTGTCCGCGACGTTATCGCCTTTCAGTATTTCTATATGTCCCAAATACGCAACCTCGCGCGGTTTTATTTCGAAAGTGATTTTTTTATTGCCCTCGAAATGTTCATGTTTTTCAATATGGGTTTCGACGACAGTTGTGTTTCCCTGCCGGTATGTCGTCGTATAGATATATTCCATATACAGATTCGCGACCGCGTATTTTCCGACCGGCAACATGGCGGTGTCGAAGTCTTTATCATCGAGTTTAGTTTCCAGATAGAATACGGCGCCGCTTTGCAGATTCTTAAATGCGATAACATTGCGGTATTTTTTTCCGAAAAAACCGCCTTTGGATACATTGTCGGACAGAAATACTATCGCCTGTCCGCGCGCGCCGGATTCGAACAATTCCGGTTGAAACTGTTTGGCGCCGTTCAGCAAATCGCCGTCCCTCGGCGTGTAGGGGAACGCGCATGCCGCAAGGCCGGCGGTCATGACAAGGAGGCAGAGTTTTTTCATAGCAAATCCTTTCCTATTCCGGAAAATTTTATATACATTTATTCCATGAGTAAAGGATTATTTTTCAGAATAACGAAACGGGACAAGGGCGGGTTACTCTGGCGGAGCGTATAGGAGTCGAACCTATTCACAGGTCTCCCCGTGTACGGTTTAGCAAACCGCTGCCTTACCGTTCGGCCAACGCTCCGCGTCCCGCGCATTATAACGGCAGGCGTCTC
>JAITLD010000082.1 GCA_031278055.1 Rickettsiales bacterium
AAAAAATTTTCTTTTTCGCAATCGCTGTACGTGGAACCGGATCCCCGACATTGTATGTCATATTGTTGGAAATCATTATCGCCGTTTTTGTTCCCAGATACTGATACAACTTCTGAATATCTACTTTGAATGTAATCTGTTCGCCATTATGTTTAAGTGTCAACATGCCCTTGTAAAACCTGCGCGCTATTTCTACCAACAATTTCCAATCCCCTGGTTGTTTCATACAGGCGATTATCATATTGCTAATTAACGACTGCCTAAGCTGCGGCGCAAAATCATCAACAAGTTCTTGCGATAATTTCGGTTCATCTTTAAATATTTCCTGCAATTTTTGGGCAAATCCGCCATGGGCTATTACATTACTCATACACGAATCCCAAGAATCTGCAAAAACAGAACTCGAAACTATCGATAATAAAATAGCGAATATTTGTAATTTTGCTCTCATCATTAAAATTCCAAGACTAATCCTCCGGAACTACTTCCACCGACTCGGCCGCTGGAGGTATTATTACTTTGGCTCGCATTACCTCCGTTTGCAGCCCCCGTCTGGGCATCTATCCTCTCTTGCATTTGCTGATTTGCCAACCGCTGTCTATCTAACTCTAATCGTTTTTTCTCGAGTTCCATCCCGCAATCTTCGTCATTAGGATTGTGTAAACAATACAATTCTTTTTCAGTTTTTTTGCAATCACCCAGATGTTCCTCACACCAGGCCTTCGGGTCCTTTAATTTCAATAATTCATTGCGTTCTACTTGGGCATTTTTTTGCGCCTCAGCTTCTTCCGTCTGCCTGTTAAACATCTCTTTGTCGCTTTCAACTTTTAATTGTTGATACGACAATTTGTCGACGGCCGGATCCTGCCATCCCTCGCGCAAATACTCCATCCTTTCCGTAAAACTCAAATCCCTGAATGTCGCCGGCATGCTTTCGGCCGTCAGATGCGGAAGCCCGCCTGTCTGCCTCTGCAAGTTTTGCAACTGTCCCTCGCGAATCTTTTGCTCCAATTCATGTTGCGGCAACAAATCGTAATAAGTCAGCGAATTCGCGGTTTGCTGCGATTGGTTGTAATTTACGGGCCTCGTCGCCGTCGGAAATCCGGTGGAAACCACCGCGCCCGTCATCTGCCGCTTATATTTTTGAAAAGCGCTGTCTATATACCCGGTGCATGCGGCCGTATAATTATTATCAGTCCGATTTGACAATTCCAACATTACCCCGGGACGAATATCGGATAATACGGAATCTGCGCAATTGTTCCGAAAGCTACATTGAGTCCAAATCGCGGAATCTACGGCATGCTGGCATTCCGCCGCCCCCAAGGACGGTCCCTTCGCATACACCGGCGTTGGAAAACGTTTGTCATACGGGCCGTCGGGCGAATAATATGGACTGGACGAGTAATTTTGAACATTGTCGATGGTCGCGCCCGGCGAAACATAAGCCGCCGCGCCGACTCGCAACGCAAGCGCCGCCAATAAAAAGATTGGTATTTTATTCATTCTCTTTGATGAAATTATATCAGAAAGTAAAAAATTCTTCTATAACTTTCTTCATTTCCATGGGGGCGTCTATCTGATTTACACGCTGGCGAAAAGCATTCGCGCCCGCGCGCCCCGCCGCGTACCACGCGGCATGCTTTCGAAACATCCGCGCCGCGGCCGTCCCGTAATATTCCGTCATGAAATCGAAATGAAGCATTGGGATTTTTGGGCTGATATCGCCAAACAATTTCGGCCGGCCCAGCAGCGCGCGACCGACCATGGCCCCGCCCGCGCCCAATTTTTTCACCGCCTCGACATCGGCCGCCGTTTTTATATCGCCATTGAAAATGATGGGAATTTTTTGAGGCATAGGAATTTCATCCCACCGCGCTTTGCCGCTGTATCCTTGCGCCCGCGTGCGCGCGTGAACGGATGCGAAGCTTATCCCCGATTCCGCGGCGACACGTAGCAAATCATCGGCGTCCAGATGTTGTTCGTCCCAGCCGAGGCGCGTCTTTATCGAAACGGGAATTTCGACCGCGCCAACGACCGATTCCATAATGCGGACGGCCAATTTGTGGTCGCGCATTAAAAAAGCGCCCGCGCCCGCGCGCGTCGCGACCTTTGGCACGGGACATCCCATATTCAAATCAATCCAGGCCGCACCGCGGGCTTGTAAAATCTTGGCGGCCTCGCCCATCAATTTCGGATCCGCGCCGAAAATCTGCGCGCCGACATTATCGCCGAAATAAACATCGTCATTTCGCCCGCCGCCCTTTGAAGTTATCGAATGGCATGAAATCATTTCGGTCATAATCGGGATATCGGGATTACACAGCCGCAGTATTTTTCGAAAGGGCTGGTCAGTAATTCCGGCCATAGGCGCGGCAATTATTTGAAAATCTATCTTCATGATGTTATAATACAGGGCGTGTTAAGCAAAATCAAATCGATACTCGGGATATTCCTGCGCGGCATGTTCGGCAGCTGGCGCGGCGCGCTGGGCGCGGCGCTGATAGCGCTTTCCATTTATCTTTTCATCGGATTTTTCACGGGAACCGCCAACATACGGAATTATATCAAAAACATGGCCGCGCTTAGGCGCGCGGACGCGATCATCGAGGACAAGCAAAAAAAATTGGATGAAACGAATCTGCACATAAAACTGTTGCAGGAATATTCGCCCGACTTCGTTTCCGAAATGGCGTTGCGCCATTTAAACATCGGGGATCCCGAACTTTTCATGATTAAAAAATAAATTGCATAATTCGCCGCTTGTTGCTATATTTTGTTCCGCAAGGAGTTTTCATAATGGATTTCAACACCATCAAAAACGAAGCTTCACAAAAATCTGATGTCAGTATTGATGTCATGCGGAGGGAACTGGCGGGATTGCGCACCGGCCGCGCCAGCGTGCATTTGCTGGACGGAATCCGGATAGACGCATACGGAACGGAAATGCCAATCGATCAAGTGGCAAGCGTTTCAACGCCGGAATCCCAAGTTCTGTCGATTTCCGTATGGGATATAAATCTGGCCGGCGCTGTTGAAAAGGCAATCCGCGAATCCCATCTGGGGCTGAATCCCCAAACCGCCGGCGCGGTCATTCGTCTGAACCTGCCGCCATTGACCGAAGAACGACGCAGGGAATTGGTGAAGGTCGCGCATGAGTACGCGGAATCCGCGCGTATCGCAATCCGCAACATTCGCCAAGATTTATTGCAGCAAATCAAAAAAGCGGTCGCCGACAAAGAAATCAGCGAAGATGACCAAAAACGCTGGGCCGAAGATTTGCAAAAAACTTTTGATGCCAAAAATGACGAGATTGATGAAATCATTCGCCGGAAAGAAACTGATATAATGAGCGTGTAATCAATTGTCAGCAGACAATCACATAGGAAGTTATAATGTTAAAATTGTTTAGGAAAAAAAACGCGGTCGAACCGACCGCGGAAGAGCCGAAAATCCCGAACCATATTGCATTTATCTGCGACGGGAATCGCCGGTGGGCCAAAGAGCGCAAATTGCCGCCGCTTGAAGGGCACCGCGCGGGAATCGCGAATTTCGAGAACTTGGTCGATTGGTTTATCGCGCATGGGGTCAGCACTATTTCTTTTTTTATATTTTCAACCGAGAATTGGGACCGCGGCAAAGAGGAAGTCGACTTTTTAATGTCGTTGTTCTATAACGAACTGAAAAAAAATCTGAGAAACGCGATAAAGAAAAACCTGCGATACAAAATTATCGGCGGGCGCGGGCGCCTGTCGAAAAAGCTGGCGAATCTGTGCGATAAATTAGAGGAAAAATCGGCCGAAGGAACGGCAGGAACCGTCGTGTTCGCGTTGAATTACGGCGGACGCGATGAAATCGTCCGCGCGGTCAAAGAACACGGGGAAAACTTTGATTTGTTTATGGACACCGCGGATTTGCCGGACATCGATATGGTTGTCCGCACCAGCAACGAACAGCGGATTTCCAATTTCATGCTGTGGAAGCTGGCCTATGCGGAAATGTATTTTATGAAACAGCATTGGCCGGAATTGGTGAAAAGCGAAAAATTGTGGCGGGATGTGCTGGACGAATACGCGCGGCGCAACCGGCGATTCGGCGGAGGAAAGGAAAAAAATTATGCCGGAAAAAAGAAGCCCAAATGACAAACGCAACCAAACGAATTTTGACATCTTTCGCGATGGCCATAGCGATAGCGGCCGTTGCGTATTTCGGATTGGTCCGCTGGCTTACGGTTGCTGTCGCGGCCGCGATGTGCGCTGAAATTATAAAAAACAAAATTCAATCCAAAATAAAATGGAAAATCGGAACCCATCTGCTTTTCGCTCTGTGTTCTTTGCTGTTTATATCAAGCGCGTGGTTTGTCGGGGCGAAGCCGTGGATTATGCTGCTATTGATTATGATTATCGCGGCGGCGGACATCGGCGCATGGTTTTTCGGACGATATATCGATGGCGATAAGTTGTGGCCGCGACTGTCGCCGAATAAAACGTGGGCGGGTCAGATTGCGGGAATAATTTGCGGAACCTTTGCGTCCGTGATGTATGGTTTGCTCGGCACAGACGCGTTTTTATCCAGTTTGATGTGGATTGGAATCGGCGTGTCTCTGTTGTCTCAGTACGGGGACCTGGCGCTCAGCGCGATAAAACGCAAATTCGGAATCAAAGATTTCGGAAACTATCTGCCCGGGCACGGCGGATTTGCCGACCGTTTCGACGGATGGATTTTAGTGCTGCCAATC